>DATAGR010000387.1:0-4083 GCA_036263575.1 Aquihabitans sp.
CCGCCATCGCAGACGCGACCCAGCCGTCATGATGGGCGCCGTGACCGGCCGACCCGACGAGCTCACGGCCGACCAGGCCCGTCGGATCGCCCTGGCGGCCCAGGGCTTCGCCGATCCCCGCCCGCGCGGCGCGGTGGACCGCCGCCACGGCCGTCGGCTGCTCGATCGCGTCGCCCTCGTGCAGATCGATTCGGTGAACGTCGTGGTGCGATCCCAGGAGCTCCCGCTCCTGGCCCGGTTGGGACCCCACCCCCGCGACCTGATCGCTCGCATGACCGCCGCCGGCGACATCTTCGAGTACTGGGCCCACGAGGCGTCGCACGTGCCGGTCGCCTTCCACCCGCTGCTGCGGTGGCGGATGGACGACGCCCGTGCCGGCCGGGGGACGTGGGGCCGGGTCGCCCGCATCTCCCAGGAGCAGCCCGAGCTCGTCGAACACGTGCTCCGACAGGTCCGCGACCGCCCCGTCACCATCGGGATGATCGACGGGGCGGGCGAGCGGGGCGAGGGCATGTGGGCGTGGAGCCCGGGCAAGGTGGCGATCGAGTACCTGTTCTGGAGCGGGCAGGTCACGGCCCGGCGGGGCCCGAACTTCGAGCGCTGGTACGACCTGCCGGAGCGGGCGCTCCCGGCCGCCGTGCTCGCCGCCCCGACGCCGACGCCGGCCGAGGCGTGGAAGGAGCTCCTCGTGATCGGCGCCCGGGCCCACGGCGTGGGCACCGGCCGGGACCTGGCCGACTACTTCCGGCTCAACGTGCCGAGGTGCCGGCCGCTGCTCGCCGAGCTGGTGGCCGAGGGCCGGCTCCGGGAGGTGCACGTCGCCGGGTGGGCGGAGCCCGCCTACCTGCACCCCGACGCCCGCCTGCCCCGCTGGATCCGAGGACGCGCCCTGCTGTCGCCCTTCGACCCGCTCGTCTGGGAGCGGGCCCGCACCGAGCGCATCTGGGGCTTCCGCTACCGCATCGAGATCTACGTCCCCAAGGAGAAGCGGGTGCACGGCTACTACGTGCTCCCGTTCCTCCTCGACGGCCGCCTCGTCGCGCGCGTCGACCTCAAGGCCGACCGGGCCGCCAGCGTCCTCCTCGTGCAGTCGGCCCACGCCGAGGCGGGCATCGACGCCGGCCACGTCAGCGCCGAGCTGACCGCCTCGCTCGCCGAGCTGGCGGCGTTCCTGGGGCTGCACGAGGAGGTCGTGGTCCGCCCCTCCGGCGACCTCGCTGCGGACCTCGCCCTCGCCGTCGCCCACGCCTGAGCGCCGCGCCGGGCCGAGGGCAGTCGTGGCCCGTGAGGGCGCAGTACTGACTCCGATCCAGCCGGGCGGGCCGGTCAGCGGATGCGGGGTGTGGTGCGCTCGCCGCTGGCAAAGGCCTGCTGGCCCTCGGCGAGGGCCTCCTCGCTCATGCCGAGCTGCAGGAAGGTGTTGCCGAGGTCGAGCGCCTGGCGGCGGCTGAGCTCCCGCCCGGCCCACAGCGTCCGAAGGGTGGCCTGGACCGGACCCGGCGGCGCCGAGGCGATGGTCTCGGCCAGCCACGTCGCTCGTTCCTCGAGCTCGGCGCCCGGGCAGACCTCCGTTACCAGCCCGACCTCGAGGGCCCGGGCGGCCGACATGCGCTCGTGGCCGCCGAGCAGGCTCATGCGCAGCACCTCGCCGAACGGCACCCCCCGGTGGAGCATGAGGAGCGGTTCGTAGACGGCGGGCATGCCGTAGGTGACGTGGGGGTCGAAGAACGTGGCGTGGTCGGCGGCGATGACGATGTCGACCTCGCCGAGGAGGTAGAAGGCGCCGCCGCACGCCATGCCGTTCACGGCGCAGACGACCGGCTTCCACAGCTCGTTGGCCTTGGGGCCGAGCAGGCGACCCGGGTCGTCGTAGGTGTACGGCGAGAAGTCGTAGTCGGCGCCGCCCTCGGCGGGCACGAAGTCGCGGTCGATGCCGGTGCAGAACGCCTTGTCGCCGGTGGCGGTCAGCACCACCGAGCGCACGCTGTCGACGGTGCGCAACGTGCGCCACAGTCCCGAGAGCTCCTCGCACATGGTGCGGTCGAAGGCGTGGTACCGCTCGGGCCGGTGCAGCCGCACCCAGGCCACCGCGCCGCGCTGCTCCACCTGCAGCGTGGTGAAGGGGGACGTGTCGAGGTCGGCCACGGGCGGAACGGTACCGGGAGCCGGCGGCGGGGGAGCCGTTGCGCTCAGGCGCTCGTGGGCACGCCGGCGGGCACCGGGTCCAGTGCGGGCACGTGGTCGGCGTCGAGGTCGAGGTGCAGCATGCGGATGGCGTTGCCCCGCATCACCTTGTAGATCTGCTCCTCGGTGAGCCCCTGCACGAGCTCCTCGGCGACGGCCTTGGTGTCGGGCCAGGTCGAGTCGGTGTGGGGGTAGTCCGTCTCGAACGTGACGTTGTCCTCGCCGACGACGTCGATCGACACGAGGCCGTGGCGGTCGCGGAAGAAGCAGCCGAAGACGTTGCGGTAGTAGTAGGTGCTCGGCGGCTCCGGGAGGATGTCGGCCACCCCGCCCCAGGCCCGGTGCTCGCGCCACACGTCGTCGACCCGCTCGAGGATGTAGGGGATCCAGCCGATCTGGCCCTCGCTGTAGGCGATCTGCAGCTCGGGGTACTGGACGAGCTTCCCGCTGAAGAGCCAGTCGCTCATCGACGCCATCGAGTTGTTGAACGACAGCGAGGCGGCCACCGCGACCGGCGCGTCGCCGGACGTGGCCGGCATGCGCGACGACGACCCGATGTGCATGTTGATCGTGGTCTGCGTCTCCTCGCAGGCCTGGATGAACGGGTCCCAGTAGCCGGAGTGGATCGACGGCAGGCCGAGGTGCGGCGGGATCTCGCTGAAGCAGACGGCGTGCACGCCGCGCTCGGCGTTGCGGCGGACCTCGGCGGCGGCCAGGTCGGCGTCCCAGAGCGGCACGATGATGAGCGGGATGAGGGCGCCGCCGGAGTCGCCGCACCACTCCTCGACCATCCAGTTGTTGTAGGCCTCGACGCACGCCAGGCCCATCTCGCGGTCGGGGTGCTCGGTGAACGTCTGGCCGCAGAAGCGGGGGAGCGTCGGGAAGCAGAGCGACGCCTCGACGTGGTTGATCTCCTGGTCCTGGACGCGGGCCTTGGGGTCGTAGCAACCGGGGCGCATCTCGTCGTAGGTCATCGGCGTCATCGTCATCTCGTCGCGCGAGTAGCCGACGGCGGCGACGTGGCGCTTGTGGATGTACGTGAGGTCGCCGAAGACCCAGACGTCGGCCGGGCGGCCGTCGGGGTCGAACTCCTGCTCGTAGGTGCCGCCGCCGATGTGCTTCATGGCGCCGATGCCCCGACGCTCGATGCGGGGGCCGTCGGCCTTGAAGCGCTGGGGGAGGTACTCCTGCCACACGTGCGCCGGTTCGACCACGTGGTCGTCGACGCTGATGATCTTCGGCAGCTCGGCCACGAGCGTCGCCTCCCAGGTTTCTGACGGACCGTCAGATACTACCCTGACGGCCCATCAGGGACCACCCCCGGTCCGGAGGGAGCGACATGGAGCTGGGCATCACCTTCGGGCAGCTGAACCCGGCGTTCTGGGAGCCGGTGGCGCTCGAGGCCGAGGCCCTGGGCTTCGAGTCGGTGTGGCTCCCCGAGCACCTGGTGTTCCCGCTCGAGATCCGCGGCCAGCTCGTGCCGGGCGAGGAGCACCCGCCGGTGCCGCCGACCGTCCCGATCTACGACGTGTGCGCCTACCTGTCGTTCCTCGCCGCCAAGACCACGACGATCAAGCTCGGCACGTTCGTCTACCTGCTCGGCATCCGCCACCCCTTCGTCTCGGCCCGCGGCTTCGCCACGCTCGACGTCCTGTCGGGCGGTCGTGCCCTCTGCGGCGTCGGCGCCGGGTGGCTGACCACCGAGTGGCGCGCCGCCGGCCTCGCCCCCGCCACCCGCGGCGCTCGCCTCGACGAGGCCATCACGGTGGTCCGCCGGCTCTGGACCGAGCCCGAGATCAGCCACGACGGCGAGTTCTTCCCGTTCGAGCCGGTCGCCTTCGAGCCCAAGCCGGTGCAGGCGGGCGGGCCCCCGATCCTGGTGGGCGGCGAGTCGGGGCG
>DATAGR010000388.1:0-3295 GCA_036263575.1 Aquihabitans sp.
TTCGCCCCACACGGCCAGGGCCTCCACCCCGTCGGGGACGGCGCCGCCCGAGCCGCCATCGAGGTTGACGTAGCGAGCGACGTCCTCGGCACGGGCCGGGTCGCTGGCCAGGTAGCCCTGGACCAGGCCGGTGCCCTGGGAGTGGCCCAACAGGTCGACCTGCTCGGCGCCGCTTCGAGCCTGGAGCGTCTCGACCAACTGGTCGAGACGCTGCCAGACCTCCTCGCGACTGCCGGGGTACTCGAGCGAGTTGTGCTCGAAGAGCTCGATGTGATCCGCCGGGAACCCGTTGCTGGCGAAGCGCAGCGCCTGGGCCTCGAACTGCTGCCCGGACCCCAGGAAGCCGTGGACGAAGATCATCGGTCGGACCGTGCCGGCCTGCGCGCCGCCCGGCGGAGGTGCGGTCGCCGTCACGACGATCAGGAGCGAGGCGACCAGCGCCCCGCGGAACAGCTTGCGCATCGTTCGCCCCCTGGTCTCGACGTCGCCCGCGACGTGCACAGGCGCTGAGGCGATGGTGACACACGGCACGCCGCTCGTCAGGCACTCCCCCGCCCACCCGGATCCGGTCCGTCAGCCGCGACGCCCGGCAGCACGCAGAGCTGCTCGAAGAGGAGGTTCGCAGCGAGGAGCGAGGTGTTGCCGCTCGGGTCGTACGCCGGAGCGACCTCCACGACGTCGGCACCCACCAGATCCAACCCACGGCAGCCCCGGATGATCTCGACGCCCTGGATCCCCGTGAGACCGGCGATCTCCGGGGTCCCCGTGCCCGGCGCGACCGACGGGTCCAAGCCGTCGATGTCGAAGCTCAGGTACGCGGGCCCCGGTCCGAGCCGCTCGCGCACGCTCGCCATGAGCGGCGCCAGCGAGACGTGCCAGCACTCCTCGGCGGGGACGACCAGCGCGCCGAGGCCGGCGATCCAATCGAAGTCCTGGGCGCTGTAGCCGCTTCCCCGCAGGCCGATCTGGACCGTGCGTGCGGGGTCGACCAGATCCTCCTCGATCGCTCGCCGGAGCCACGTCCCGTGCGTGACCCGCTCGCCGAACATGGTGTCGTTGACGTCCGCGTGGGCGTCCACGTGCACCAGGCCCACGGGTCCGTGGCGGGCGGCGAGCGCCTGGAGGATCGGGTACGTGATGGTGTGGTCGCCGCCGATCGAGAGCGGGATCGTGGCCGCAGGGATGCGGTCGGCGTAGAAGTCGCGGATCGCGTCGATGCTGGCCGTGAGGCTGAAGGTGTTGATCGGGACGTCGCCGAGGTCGGCGACGACGAGGTCGTCGAAGGGCGCCGCTCCGGTGGCCATCTGGTACGGCCGGAGCAGGCAGGACTGCGCTCGAACGTCCCGTGGGCCGAAGCGAGCGCCCGGGCGGTTCGAGGTCCCGATGTCCAGGGGCACACCGATGAACGCGACGTCGGGCTCGGGCGGCGCGTCAGGCGGCAGGCGCATCATGGTGGCCGGTCCGCCGAACCTCGGCATGTCGTTGCCGCCGAGCGGCGCCGGGTGAGGAGTGGTCAAGCGCTGTGCCCCCGTCGATCAAGGATCCGCCATCGGACCACCGATCGCCGCCACCCGCAAGGATCACCGGCCCGGTCCCTGCCAGGTCCCCGGCGTCCCCACTAGGTTCGGCGCGGCGCCCAGTGGCTGGGCCGTCCGACGGGGAGCGTCCATGGCCGGGGTTCGATCGAGCATCCGGCGCGGCGGCGCGCTGACCGTGGTCGTCACGGTCTCGCTGACCGGGTGGACCGGCTCATGGGTCGCTGCGCAGGCACTCGATCCGACGACGACGACCACCTCGCCCGCTCCCGACGGCCATCCGGTGGCCGTGGCCGACAGCTACACGACGCGCGGCACGCTGACCGTCGCCGCGCCGGGGTTGCTCCTCAACGACGTGCTGGGCGACGAATCGTCGGTCCAGGGCTCCTACGGCGCAGCAAACGGAGCGGTCGTGATCGACGGAGGCGGAGGCTTCACCTACACACCGGTCCCTGGCTTCGTCGGCGTCGACACCTTCCGCTACTTCATCGCCACCGGGGACCCCACCGGCCAGTACTTGATCTACTCCGACGTCGCGACGGTCACGATCACCGTGCTCGCCCCGGAACCTCCGCACACCACAACGCCGATCCCTCCGCCGGACACCAGCACCGCACCGGGCGCGACCTCCGCCCGAGCTCCCGCCCCGGCACGATCCGCGGCGGCGGCCGCCGCCGGTGCCACACCCGTTCCGGGCGCCCCGAGCTACACCGGCTGACGCCACCGGGGCGCACGAGCGGTTGCCAGGACCAGCCCGAGATCGGTGTTCCCCTTGTGGCGGGGGTTGATACGTGCTCCTATGCCAGAGCGGGATGGGCGTGGCTGCGGGAGCCAGTCGCCCGGTCCTCATCGGTTCGTGCGCGATCCCGCGCCGCGCGAGCACGTCTCCCAGGGGGAAGAGATGCACGTTCACACGAAGCGGGCTGCGGGCGCACTGTTGGTGATGGCGCTGGCCGTCGTCCCACTCGCCTGTGGATCCGACGACGACGACGATGCCAGCGACGCCTCGACGACCACCGCGGTGTCCGACGACACCACCGAGACGACGGCATCGAGCGACGCCTCGGAGACCGAGGATGCGTCCGAGACGGAAGCGACCGATGGCGAGACCGTGACCGTGGTCGCGACGGACTACGCGTTCGAGGTGCCCGAGACCGTCGCCGTGGGCACGAAGCTGACGATCGACAACCAGTCAGACGCCGAGCTGCACGAGATGGTCGTGGTCCGCATCCCTGACGACGAGACCCGGTCGATCGAGGAGATCGCGAAGCTGCCCGAGGCAGAGCTCGACAAGATCTTCGGATCCGGGCCGCCCGCAGCCGTGCTGCTCCAAGCGCCGGACGGCGAGGTCATCCCAGCGCTGGGCGACGGCGTCATGACCGAGCCTGGCCGCTACGCCATGGTCTGCTTCATCCCCACCGGCGTCGATCCCCAGGAGTACCTCGACGCTGCCGAGACCTCCGGCGAAGGACCACCTCAGGTGGAAGGCGCCGGTCCGCCGCACTTCACCCAGGGCATGTACGCCGAGTTCACCGTCGAGTAGCCGGTTCGGTCAACAGCCGAGCCGGCGGCTCGGCTGTTGGCCGACGTACCAGGTCAGGTCCGCAACGACCGGGTGCCGGGTGCCGGTCATCGCAGGACGCACGGTCCCTTGGGGTGAAACGCAGGTTGGTAGCTTCTGCACCGTGTCGGTGAAGCAGCGGAACAACGTGCAGGTGGCCGGCGCATCGAGCGGTCAGCCGATGGTGTTCTCCCACGGC
>DATAGR010000389.1:0-5219 GCA_036263575.1 Aquihabitans sp.
CCGAGCGTTACCGTGCACCTCGAGCCTCCTGGTGGGAGCGTGGGTCCTAGACAGCTCCACACTCGCCCAGGGGGCTCACGTCATCTCGGACCTCTGTCAACAAGGTCCGTGGTCACTACAGCTAGCCGGCGGTGTCGCCCGCCGGCCCCGGGTCGTCGGGGCCCGCGTCGGACGGCCCGGCGTCGGAGGGGTCGGCGCCGGCGGTCGCCGGCAGCGCCGGCGGCGCGCCGAGGTGGGTGCCGACCTCGGCGTCGTCGAGGCGGCGGAAGCAGCGGCGGGTGCCGGCCCGGTCGAGCAGGGCGACCTCGAGGTCGGCGCTGCCGAGGGTGCGCTCGGGCCCCGCCAGGCTGGTGGCCGCCACCCGGAGGGCGGTGGCCAGGTCGGGTGCGTCGCCGAGGCCGGCCCGCACCCGCTCGGTCACGCTCTCGGCGTCGCCGCCGAGCACGGCGAAGGCGTCCTCGTCGATGACGGTGCCGTCGTAGAGCAGGTGGAAGAGCTGGTCGTGCTCGGGGTCGGCGCCGACCTCGGCCACCAGGATCTCGACCTCCAGCGGCTTCATCTCGTGGGTGAACACCTGCCCGAGGATCTGGGCGTACTGGTTGGCCAGGCTCCGGGCGTCGACGTCCTCCCGGCTGAAGGAGTAGCCCTTCAGGTCGGCGGCGCGCACCCCGGAGATGCGCAGCTGGTCGAACTCGTTGTACTTGCCGACGCCGGCGAAGGCGATGCGGTCGTAGATCTCCGAGACCTTCCGCAGGGTGCTCGACGGGTTCTCGGCCACGATCACGACGCCCTCGGCGCAGATGGCGGCGACGAGGCTGCGGCCCCGGGCGATCCCCTTCCGGGCGTAGTCGGCCCGGTCCTTCATGACCTGCTCGGGGGCGACGTAGAACGGCATGCTCATCGGGCACCCCCGGCGGTCAGGCCGGCGTAGCGCTCGGCGAGCTCGGTGTCGGCCACCCGGGAGAAGCCGGCGGCGTCGATGGTGGCCACGACCGGCCAGATGCCCCGGACGGGGTCGGGCCCGCCGGTGGCGGAGTCCTCGTCGGCGGCCGTGATCAGCGCCCGGAGGGCGAGGTCGATGGTGTCCCCGCGCCCGGCGGCGTCGGTGAAGCCGAGCTTGAGCACCGTGGCGGCGTGCAGGCCGCCCGAGCCGGAGGTCGCGTAGTCGTCCTCCTCGTAGCGCCCGCCGGTGACGTCGTACTGGAACAGCCGGCCGGCGCGGCGGCGGGTGTCGTAGCCGGCGAAGAGCGGCACCACCGCCAGGCCCTGCATGGCCGCCGGCAGGTGGTTGCGCACCATCTGCGAGAGCTGGTTGGCCTTGCCCTCGAGCGACAGCGGCGTGCCCTCGACCTTCTCGTAGTGCTCCAGCTGCAGCTGGAAGAGCCGCACCATCTCGACGGCGGGACCGGCGGCACCGGCGATCGAGACGCCCGACCAGCGGTCGGCGGGGAAGACCTTCTCGATCGAGCGGTGGCTGATCAGGTTGCCCGACGTCGCCCGCCGGTCGCCGGCCATGACCACGCCGTCGGCGTAGCGGACCGCCAGCACCGTGGTGCCGTGCGGGATCGGACCGGCGGCGCCGACGGGGCCGTCGAGCGCGGCGGGCCCCCGTCCCTCCCGGCGCAGCAGCGCCGCGAAGTCCGGCCCGGGGTCGTCGGCCGTGGAGTAGGTCGGGATGTGCACGGCGCCGAGGGTACCGCCCCTCCACCCGGGGCCGGTCCGGCGGCCGGGGACGCAGCGGCTACTCGCCGCCCTTCTGCACGTAGGACCGGACGAAGTCCTCCGCGTTGGTCTCGAGGACCTCGTCGATCTCGTCGAGCAGGTCGTCGATGTCGGCCTTGAGCTTCTCGCCGGTCTCGGACGTGGCCGGCGCCTCGGCGACCTCCTCGGCCTCGCGGGCGGGGGCCGTCTTGCGCTTCTGTTCCCGTTCAGCCATGGGGACCTCCGTGCATCAGGCGCCGCCCAGCCGGGCCAGGAGCTCGGCTGGGGTGGCGCTCTCGTCCACCAACGTACCGACGTGGGCGCGGGTCCCACGCAACGGTTCCATCATGGGCACCCGGCGGAGCGAGTCCTCCCCCACGTCGAAGACGATGGAGTCCCAGTTGGCCGCCACCACCTGTGGTGCCCAGCGCTGCAGGCAGCGGCCGCGGAAGTAGGCCCGCGTGTCGGTCGGGGGCTCGGTCATGGCCCGGGTGACCTCGTCGTCGGTGGTGAGGCGGCGGAGCCCGGCGCGCGCCGCCAGCGACCGCTCGGGCCGGACGTCGTGGTACTGCAGGGCGAGGGCGCCGAGGCGGTGGTCGTCCCAGCCGAGGCCGTGGCGCTCGCGGTAGGCCTCGAGGATCCGCTGCTTGGCGATCCAGTCGATGCGGTCGGCGAGCGACGCCGGATCGGTCTCGAGGCCGTGGAGGACCTCCTCCCACGTCGAGAGCACCTGGCCGCCGACGTCGTCGCCGCCCACGGCGCCGAGGCCGTGCTCGTCGGCCCACTTCCGAGCACGGTCGAAGAGCTCCCACTGGACCTCGAGCGCGGTGGCGGTGGTGCCGTCGACGAGCTCGAGCGGGCGCCGCAGCGTCAGGTCGTACGACACCAGCCGCATGGCCTGCACCGGCGCGCGGAACGCGAAGGTCCGGGGCAGGGCGTCGTCCTCCACCATGGCGAGGACGAAGGCGGTGCTGCCGACCTTCAGGAACGTGGCCGTCTCCGAGCAGTTGGCGTCGCCGGTGATGACGTGGAGGCGGCGGTACTTCTGGGCGTCGGCGTGGGGCTCGTCGCGCGTGTTGACGATCGGCCGCTTGAGGGTGGTCTCCAGGCCGACCTCGGCCTCGAAGAAGTCGGCGCGCTGGGTCAGCTGGTACGGCACCTCGGCGGTGCCGAGCCCGGGCGCCTCGGAACCGATCTTGCCGCTGCCGGTGTAGAGCTGGCGGGTGACGAAGTGGGCGGTGGCGTGGGCGACGACCTTGCCGAACGGGCCGGAGCGGGCCATGAGGTAGTTCTCGTGGCAGCCGTAGGAGTTGCCCTTGCCGTCGGAGTTGTTCTTGTGGACGATCAGCTCCTGGCCCTCGGGCAGGAGGCGGTTGGCGGCCACGATCGACCGCTGCAGGATCTGCTCCGCGGCCCGGTCGAAGACGACCACCGCCCGGGCGTCGGCGCACTCGGGCGTGGAGCACTCGGGGTGGGCGTGGTCGACGTAGTAGCGGGCGCCGTTGGTGAGCACGGCGTTCACCAGGTGGGTGTCAACCTCGGGGGGCGACGACGGGCCCGTGGTGCCCCGGGCGTCGTTGCCGGGCGACTCGTCCTCGAAGTCCCACCCGACCTTGGGGCCGGCCTCGCGCTCGAGCTCGCCCAGGTAGGCGTTGATGAGCAGCGAGGAGGCGGTGACGGGGTTGGACTCGCCCGCGCCGCGGTGCACGATCCCGAACTCGGTCTCGATGCCGATCACCTTGTGCACGGCCACGGTGTGCTTCCTTCCCCCGCCGGGGTCGGGTCAGAGGTACTGGCCCGTGGCGACCCGCTCGATGGACCGCCCACCCTCGGGCTGGGACTCCTCGGCGTGCTTGACGAGCGTGCGGATGTAGACGATCCGCTCGCCCTTCTTGCCGGAGATCTTCGCCCAGTCGTCGGGGTTGGTGGTGTTCGGCAGGTCCTCGTGCTCCTTGTACTCCTGGTGGATGGAGTCGATGAGGTCCTGGGTGCGGATGCCGCGGGGCCCGCCGGCGATGAGGCGCTTGATGGCCAGCTTCTTGGCCCGCCGGACGATGTTCTCGATCATGGCCCCGGACGAGAAGTCCTTGAAGTACATGACCTCCTTGTCGCCGTTCTGGTACGTGACCTCGAGGAACTGGTTCTCCTCGTCGTCGCGGTACATCTCGTCGACGGTCTGCTCGATGATCGCCCGCACGCACTTCTCGGCGTCGCCGCCGCCGAGCGACGCGACGTCGTCGGCGTTCAGCGGCAGGTCGGCGGTGAGGTAGCGGGAGAAGATCTGCGCCGCGGCCACCGCGTTGGGGCGCTCGATCTTGATCTTCACGTCGAGGCGACCGGGCCGCAGGATGGCCGGGTCGATGAGGTCCTCGCGGTTCGACGCACCGATGACGATGACGTTCTTCAAGGTCTCGACGCCGTCGATCTCGGCCAGGAGCTGGGGCACGATCGTGCTCTCCATGTCCGACGAGATCCCCGTGCCGCGGGTGCGGAACATGGAGTCCATCTCGTCGAAGAAGACGATGACCGGCCAGCCCTCCTCGGACTTCTCACGGGCCCGCTGGAACACGAGGCGGATCTGGCGCTCGGTCTCGCCGACGTACTTGTTGAGCAGCTCGGGGCCCTTGATGTTGAGGAAGTAGCTCTTGGCCTGGTCGTCGCCGGAGACCTGCGCCACCTTCTTGGCGAGCGAGTTGGCGACGGCCTTGGCGATGAGCGTCTTGCCGCAGCCGGGCGGCCCGTACAGGAGGATGCCCTTCGGGGCCGGCAGCTTGTGCTCGGCGAAGAGCTCGGCGTGCACGAACGGGAGCTCGACCGCGTCGGCGATCTGCTCGATCTGGCCGTCGAGGCCGCCGACGTCGTCGTAGGACACGTCGGGCACCTCCTCGAGGACCAGCTCCTCCACCTCGGGGCGCGAGAGCTTCTCGATCAGCAGGCCCGAGCGGCTGTCCATCAGGACCGTGTCGCCGGCGCGCAGGCCGATGGCCGTCAGCTCCTCGGAGAGCTCGCAGACGCGCTCCTCGTCGGCCCGGCCGACGATCAGCGCCCGTCCGCCCCCCATCGAGTCCTTCACGGTCACGACCTCGCCGGTGCGGTCGTTCGAGCGGGAGAGGATGACGCTGAAGGACTCGTTGAGGGCGACCTCGTCGCCCTGGGTGAGCTGGTCGGCGAGGTCGGGCATCACCGCGACGCGCATCTTCCGCCCACCGGAGTGGACGTCGACCGTGCCGTCGTCGTTCGCGCCCAGCACGGTGCCGTAGGCGGCGGGGGGCTGGGTGAGCTTCTCGACCTCCTCGCGCAGCGCGGCGATGTGGTCGCGCGCCTCGCGCAGGGTGTAGGTGAGCTTCTCGTTCTGGCTGACGGCCTGCTGGAGCTGGCCCTTGGTCTCGAGGAGGCGCTCCTCGAGGGTGCGCACGCGCTTCGGCGCGTCCTGGAGGCGGCGCCGGAGGGTGACCACCTCGTCCTCGAGGCCGCCGGCGGTGTCGCGGAGCTCCTCGAGCTCGGCCTCCTGCTCGGTC
>DATAGR010000390.1:0-7044 GCA_036263575.1 Aquihabitans sp.
GTTGGGGTCCTGGTAGCCGTGGTTGGCGTCGGTGACGAAGACGTCCTGGCCGAACCAGACGTCGTCGCCGATCTCGATGGACTCGTGGGCGACGATCCCCGACCGCAGCCCGATCACGCACCGGTCGCCGATCACCAGCGCACGAGGCGGCACGGTGTCCTGCTCGGGCGAGTAGCCCGCCGCGATCGTGCACCAGGTGCTGATCATCGTGCCCACGCCGATGTGGATCTGGCCCTCGCCGTAGAGCACGGCGGTCGGGAAGGCGATGACGCTGCCCTCGCCGAAGGACCCGAACCGGTCGGCGGCGTCGGTCCCGGGGGCGATGGCGCCCACGTAGCGGAGCCGGGCCCAAGCCCGCTGGATCGCGGCGTTGGCCAGGCGGTGGGCGCGGGCCCGGACCGGTCGAGGGAGCACGCCGGCAGCGTACGACGGAGGCCGGAGGGCGGCCCAGCCGCCACGCCGGGGGCTCGTCTCCGGCCCGGCTTTCGCGTCGGGCCGTCGGCTCCGTAGCCTGTCGGGCATGGAGCACGCCCCGGTGGCCGACCGGACCGATCCCGAACCGCCCGTCGCCCCGGCCGCCACCGCATTCGCGCCCCCTGTCGCCGGTCGCTGCCCGGTGCCCCACGGCGCCACGCCCGCGGCCGAGGTCGCCCCTCCTGCCCCCTCGTCGTCGCCCTCGCCGGCATCGGTGGCCGACGCCGAGCCGACGGCGGCGCGCTGCCCCGTCCCGCACGGCGCGACCGCCGCCTCCGGCACCGACGCCTCGGCTGCTGCTGCGGGGTGCCCCGTCATGCACGGGCCCGGCGGCGTGCAGCGCTCACCGGCCGACCTGGTGGTGCGGCGCATCCTGCGCATCCACGATCGCCCGGCGGGCCTCACCGACGCCAAGGCGTACCGCACGTTCCAGCGGTCGATGGTGATCTCGGCCACCCGCTGCACGCTGACCTACGTCGTGTTCCCCTTCGTCTTCCCGGCCATCGGGTTCGCCGCCGGCGCCGGTCCGGTGATCGGGGTCCTGATCGGCACGCTCGCCCTCGTCTGCGACACCTTCGCCATCCGCCGGTTCTTCGCCGTCGACCACAAGTGGCGCTGGCACTTCTCGATCGTCGCCTTCGGCATCATGTGCCTGCTTGCTGTGCTCCTGGTGCAGGACGTCAGCCACCTCGTCGGCAACCTCCTGGGATGACCGCGCCGGCGACGGGAGGCCCGGCCCCCCTCGCCCCCCGCCACCGCGCCGGGCGTGCCCTCTGGTTCGCCGGCGGCTGGCTCGCCGTGGCCCTCGGCGGCATCGGCATCGTGGTCCCCGGCCTGCCGACCACCGTCTTCTTCATCGTGGCCGCCTCCTGCTTCGCCCGCTCGAGCCCACGCTTCGAGCGTTGGGTGCTGGACCTGCCGCGCATTGGGCCGATGGTGCGCGACCACCGGGCCGGCCTCGGCATGCCCCGCCGGGCCAAGGTCATCGCCTGTTCCACGATGTGGCTCGCCATCACGCTGAGCGCCCTCGCCCTCCGCTCCCGACCGCTGGTGGTGGCGGTGGTGGTGCTGCTCGGCCTGGTGGGCACGGCGTGGATCGCCTGGCGGGTCCCGACCCGCGAGCGCGTCGAGGCCTCGCGCCGGAGCTGAGCGCCAGCCGGCGGGCCGGCGCTGCCGTTCTTGGTGCACCGATGGTCGCCTAGCGACCATCCGCGTACCAAGAAGCGTCGGCACGCCTGAGTCGCGCCCGCGTCGACCGTTCTTGGTACCGACGTGGTCGCATGACGACCATCCGCATACCGAGAAGCGTCAGCGGGGCTGCTCCAGCCGGCGGCCGGCGGTGGCGATGATCTCGGCGAGGGCCTCGGGGGCGGTGACGGCGGGGAGGTGGCCGCCGTCGAGGTGGACGACGTCGGCACCGACGGGGAGGTGGCCGATCATCTCGAGCTGGCGCTCGGGCCGGACGGGGCGATCGCGGTCGTTGACCACGTAGGTGACCGCCACGTCGCCCGCGACCGACCAGCGCACGGGCTGGAGGTAGTGGTGGACCGTGTCGGGGACGCAGCGCACGGGATCGGTGACGAAGGCGAGGTCCTCGTCACCCAGCGGGTCGCCGCCGTAGGTGGTCCGCCAGACCTCCGGGTCGGCGGGCGGGCCGGGCAGGGTCACGGTGGTGCCGTCCCGCTCGGCGGCCTCGATCGCGGCGAGGAGGCCGTCGCGGTGGGCGGGCTTCATGCAGTCCACGCCGCGACCGCCCTCGGGCGGGACCAGCGCGGCGTTGAGCACGACGTGCGCCACCCGGCCGTCCGAGGCCGCGACCACGCCTGGCACGACCAGGCCGCCCGACGAGTGGGCGACCAGGACCACGGGCCACTCGACCTCGGCGGCGGCGACCGTGCGCACCACGGCCGCGACCTCGTCGTCGACGGTCAGCGTCGCCAGGTCGCCGGGCACGCCGGCCCGACCGGGCAGGTCGACGGCCAGCGCCGGCCCCGGCAGCAGCGGCACCAGGCGATCCCAGAACCGACCGGTCGACCCGCCGCCGTGCACCAGCACGTAGGTCACCACGTCACGCCCCCGCTCCCCGGCCACGCCGCCAACCTAGGACCGGCCGCCGCCGTCCGCCCCGGCGAGCGGCGGACAGGATCGCGAGCCGGCACGGCGTCCACGGGGCGATCGGCGACGTCATCGGCGACGAAGCCGACAGATCGCCCAGGGTTCCGAGCAGGCGCTGGGCGATGTGCCTAAGGTCATCCGTGATGGATGTCGTCGCCATGCCGCAGCTCGGTGAGACCGTCACCGAGGGGACCATCACCACCTGGACCAAGCAGGTGGGGGACCGGATCGAGGTGGACGACGCCCTGTTCGAGGTGTCCACCGAGAAGGTCGACACCGAGGTGCCCGCGGCGGTGGCCGGCTACCTGCGGGCGATCCTCGTGCCCGAGGGCGAGACCGTCCCGATCGGCACGGCGGTCGCCGTCATCACGGCCACCGACGACGAGCCCGTCGAACTCGAGGGCGTCGGCGGCGGTGCCGCCCCGGCCAACGCGCCGCCGAGCACCCACGAGGGCGCGGCCGTCCTGGGCGACGGGCGCGTCGGCACCGGCACCGCCTCGTCGGCGGCCGGCGACGGGGCGCCCGGCGGCTCGACGGCGACGCTGCCGCCACCGAGCCCCGCCGGGCCCGGCGCGGTCCGGTCCCCGGTCGTCCGCCGCCTCCTCGCCGAGCACGGGCTCGACCCGGCGGAGGTCGCGGGATCGGGGCGCGAGGGCCGCATCACGCGAGCCGACGTCCTCGCCGCCGCCGCCCTCGCCCGGCGGGAGGCCGACGGTAGGCGGCACCCGAACGGCGGCGCCCTCCCGAACGGCAGGGCCGACGGCCACGCGAACGGCAACGGCAACGGCGCGGCCCGACCGAACGCGGCTACGGCCAGCGCCGTCGCGACCCCGGCCCCCACGCCCCCCGTCGACATCGGCGACGACGACCGGGTGGTCGACCTGTCCCGGGCCCGGCTGGCGACGGCCGAGCACATGGTGCGCTCGCTGGCCACCGCGGCCCACGCGCTCGTCGCCGTGGAGGTCGACTACGCCGCGGTCGACGCCGTCCGCCGAGAGGCCGGCCTCAGCTACCTGCCGTTCGTGGCGCGGGCCGTGGTCGACGCCGTCCGCGAGTTCCCGCACGTCAACGCCAGCCTCGACGCCGACCGGCTCGTCGTGCGGGCGCGCGTCCACCTCGGGATCGCCGTCGACGTGGACCAGGAGGCGCTCGTCGTCCCCGTGCTCCGCAACGCCGACGACCTCCGCCTGCCCGCCCTGTCGGCCGCCGTCGCCGACCTCGCCGACCGGGCCCGGCGCCGGCGCCTGCCCGGCGATGCCTCCACCGGCGGCACCTTCACGCTGACCAACGTCGGCTCGTACGGCACGCTCGTCACCGCGCCGATCATCAACCAGCCACAGGTGGCGATCCTCTCCACCGACGGCGTGCGCATGGCGCCCGTCGCCGTCCGGACCGACGACGGCCGGCCGGGCACCGAGAAGGCGTGGGGCGTCGTGGTCCACCCCGTCGGCAACCTCTGCCTCAGCTTCGACCACCGCGCCTTCGACGGCGCCTACGCCGCCGCCTTCCTCGCCCGGGTGCGCGACATCCTCCAGACGCGGGACTGGTCCCAGGAGGTCCCTCGATGACCGCCACCGACCCGACCACCCGGACGGCCGCGACGGCGCCCGAGGAGGCGTCCGAGCGGCCGGCCACCGAGCCGGCGGCGGCCCCGCCCGGCGAGCGCTTTCGCGGGTACCCCGTCGTCGAGCTGGTCGACGACTTCCGTCTCGCCTGCGTCTCCCGTGCCATCGACGACCGCCAGATCGCGATGCAGAAGCAGAGCCGGGTGTTCTTCCAGATCTCGGGCGCCGGCCACGAGGCGCTGGGCCTGGCCCTCGCCCGGCACCTGCGGCCCGGCTACGACTGGTTCTTCCCGTACTACCGCGAGCAGGCGCTCGTGCTCGGCCTCGGCGTGACGCCCACCGAGGTGCTGCTGCAAGCAGTCGGCTCCGCCGACGACCCGTCGAGCGCCGGCCGACAGATGCCGGCGCACTGGGGGCACCGAGCCCGGAACATCGTCACGCAGTCGAGCCCCACCGGCAGCCAGTGCGTCCCGGCCGTCGGGTGCGCCGAGGCCGGCCGCTACCTCGTCCGCCGCCCGCACCTCACCGTCGAGCACGGGGCCAGCGACGCCCACGGCGACGAGCTCACCTACGTCAGCCTGGGCGAGGGCGCCTGCAGCGAGGGGGAGTTCTGGGAGAGCCTCAACACCGCCGCGAACCTGCACCTGCCGGTGCTCTACGTCGTCCCGGACAACGGCTTCGCCATCTCCGTGCCGGTGTCGGACCAGCACCCGGCGCCGATCCACGAGCTCGTGCAGGGGTTCCGAGGGCTCGAGGTCCACCACCTCGACGGCACCGACTACTTCGGCGTGCGCGACGCCGCCAAGTCGATCGTCGAGCACGTCCGGGCGGGCGTCGGGCCGGCGCTCGTCCACGCCGACGTCGTCCGCCCCTACTCGCACTCCGCCGCCGACACCCAGAGCAAGTACCGCTCGGTCGAGGAGCTGGCCGAGGAGGCCCGCCACGACCCGATCGACCGCTTCGAGCACGACCTCGTCGCCGGCGGCGTCCTCACCGCTGACGAGGCGGCCGCCATCCGGGCCGAGGCGAAGGCCCTCGTGGTCGCGGCCGCCACCGAGGCGCTGGCCGGCGCTCGCCCCGACCCTGCCACGGTCACCGCGCAGGTCACGGCCCTGCCGGCGTTGCCCGTCCCGCCGACGCCGGGCGTCGACGGCGCGCCCGCCCACGGCGGCGAGCCCGTCCCGCTCGGCGAGGCCATCAAGCGCACGCTCCACGAGCAGATGGCCGCCGACGAGCGCATCCGGGTCTTCGGCGAGGACGTCGCCGACGCCCGCGAACAGGTCCTGGCCGGCGTCGAGGGCAAGGGCGGCGTGTTCGGGACCACCCACGGCCTGCAGCGGGCGTTCGGGCAGGCCCGGTGCTTCAACACCCCGCTGTCCGAGGCGAACATCGTCGGCCGTGCCGTCGGCCAGGCCCTCCGGGGGCTCCGCCCGGCGCCCGAGGTGCAGTTCTTCGACTACGTGTGGCCGGCCATGACCCAGATCCGCAGCGAGGCGGCCACCATCCGGTGGCGCTCGAACGGATCGTTCACGTGCCCGATGGTGCTGCGCATCCCGATCGGCGGCTACCTCACCGGCGGCAGCATCTGGCACAGCCAGTGCGGCGAGTCGATCTTCGCCCACATCCCCGGCCTCGCCATCGCCATGCCGAGCCGGGCGCGCGACGCGGCCGGGCTCCTCCGATACGCCTTCCGGTGCGAGGACCCCGTGCTCTTCCTCGAGCACAAGCACCTCCTCCGCCAGCCCTACACCGCGGACCCGTTCCCCGACGCCGGCTGGGTGGTGCCCTTCGGCGTCGGAGAGATCCGCCGCCCGGGCGACGACGCCACCGTGGTCTCGTGGGGCGCGACCGTCGAGAAGAGCCTCCAGGCCGCCGAGGCGCTGGCCGAGCGCGAGGGGATCGAGGCCGAGGTGATCGACCTCCGGACGATCGCGCCGTGGGACCACGCCATCGTGGCCGCCAGCGTCGCCCGCACCGGGCGCCTGCTCGTGGTGCACGAGGACACCCTCACCGCCGGCTTCGGCGGCGAGGTGGCGGCGTGGGCCGGCGAGCACTGCTTCGCCGACCTCGACGCCCCCGTCCGGCGCATCGGCGCCACCGACACCCCCGTCGCCTACGAGCCGACCCTCGAGCAGGCGATCCTCCCCCAGGTCGACGGCATCGCCGCCGCCCTGCTCGACCTGGCCACCTGGTAGCGCTGCGGGCGGTGCGGCGGCTCGGCGGCGCTGTGACGAAACACACTTCCCGACAGGCTTGACTGTTTGTTTGTGGAGGCGCAGGGTGGAGGCGTGGAACGACCCGCCGCCCGCCGGACCCAGGCCGAGCGCACCGCCGCCACCCGCAGCGCCCTGCTGGAGGCCACCGTCGCCGTGCTCGCCGACCGCGGCTACGCCGGCACCAGCACCACCGAGATCGCCCGGCGCGCCGGGGTGTCGCGCGGCGGGCAGCTCCACCACTTCCCCACCAAGGTCGATCTGGTCGGCGCCGCGCTCGACCACGTGTTCGCCGAGCGCGAGGAGGCGTTCCGCACGCGCTTCGCCGCCCTCCCGCCCGAGGCCCGCAACGAGGCCGGCGCCGCCCAGGTGTTCACCGAGATCGGGCAGGGCCCGCACCAGCTGGCGGTCCTGGAGCTGCTCAACGCGGCCCGCACCGACGACGAGCTCCGCCCCCTCGCCCGCCGCGTGCTGCGCGACTACGAGCGGTCCATCACCGAGGTCTTCGCCGAGGTCGTGCCCGGCGCGGCCGAGGACCCGCTGTCGGGCGCTCGCGTGCGGGTGGCCATGGCATTGCTGCAGAGCGCCGGCCTCCACCGCGAGCTCGGCCTGGTCGACGAGGCCGCCGAGCTCGTCGTGACCCTCCGCGTCCTCGCCGACCTGTTCCCCGCCGGGGC
>DATAGR010000391.1:0-15716 GCA_036263575.1 Aquihabitans sp.
GGCGGTGCGGCCGGCGATCTCGTCGAAGACGGGCTGGTACGAGCGGATGGCGTCGAGGTCGAGGCGGCCGTCGACCATGCGGAGCCGGTCAGGGTCGACCCGCGCCGCGCTGTCGTAGGCGAGGTCGGTTGCGGCCCGGCCCGACGACGCGACCAGGTCGAGCGTCCGGAGCTGGTGGCCGACGGCCGGCGCCTGGCGTGCCGGCCACGACCACCACCCACCGGTCTGGTCCTGGGCCTGGCCGAAGCGGATCGACGCGGCCCGGAACCGCTCGGCTGCCTCCTCCCGGTCCCCGGCCTTGGCCGCGTCGAGCCCGGCGAGCACCTCGTCCTCGGCGGCGGCGAGGGCGGTGCGGGCTCGGTCCGTGGCGTAGGCGGTGACGGCGACGGCGGCCACCAGCCCGACGGCGACGGCGACGAGGAGGGCGACCACGGGCCGGCGGAGGCGGCGGGGGGCGTGGCGGAGGCCCGAGATCGCCAGCGGCACGACGGCGATGGCGGTCACGAGCGCCGAGGCCCGTTCCGGCCCGAGCGGGCCGAGGCGGAGCAGGCCCTGCACGGCGAGGAGGCCGAGCAGCGCGGCGCCCGAGGGCTCCAGTCGCCGCGACCGCTCCAGCACGACGCAGGCCACCACGCCGGCGACGCCGACCGTGCGCAGCGCCGGGTTCGGCGAGGCGGCGGCCACGATCCCGGTCGCGAGGAGCAGGGGCGGCCACGTCGCCTGGCTGGCGAGCAGCACGACCACCGCGGCGAAGGCGGCGGTGACGAGCCGGTCGGCCAGCGGTCCGCCGACGGGTGCGCACCCGGCGAGGGCGCCACCGATGCCGGACACGAGCGCGAGCAGCCAGATGGCGGCGGGGACCTCCCGGAGCATGCGCCGGGCGGCCCGGCGGGCACGCCGCCGCAGCCGGGCGGGCCGGCTCCGTCCGCCCCCCGTGCCCGACCGGACCGACCCGGCGTGGCCGGCCGAGCGGTCGCGCAGCGTGGTGGTCACGGGGTGGGCGGTTCGCCGCCGATCGGCGCCAGGCCTGCTCGGTGAGGGTCGGGTGACGCTCCTGTCAGCTGCTGCGGGTGCCCCGATCGGTCCAGGCGGTCGAGCACCTGGCCGACGAGCGAGGCGCTGGTCGGGAGGCCATCGGCCCAGGTCGTGCGGTCCACGCGCTGCCAGTACCGATCGCCCTCGACCAGATCGACCAGCTCGTCGATGGCGCGCGCGATCTCACCCGTCCGGTGGGGGTCGAACACCGGGAGGGCCGGCGGCCCCGACTCCACGGCGGCGGGCACGGGGCTGCTCGTCACCGGCACCCCGGCCAGCAGGGCCTCGGTGACCGGGAGGCCGTGGCCCTCGCGCAGCGACGGCTGGACGAGGCCGAGGGCGCCGGCCAGCTCGGCCTCGAGCTGGCCGGCGTCGAGCACGCCCCGCACGACCACGCCCGCAGTTCGGCGGACGCCGAGCGCGACCAGCTCGGCGGCGTTGCCGCCCACGAGGTGCAGCTCGCCGCCGGTGGCCGCGAACCTCGACGCGACGAAGGCCTCGACCAGCCGCCGGTGGTTCTTGTGGGGCGCGAACCGCCCCACGGCCACGAGGTACCGGCCCCGGGGCGGCCCGGCGGCGCGGCGGGCGGCGATGCGCCGGGCGGCGGCGTCGTCGACCGGGAGGTGCAGCACGGTGACGTCGGCCGGATCGACCCGGTAGGCGTCGACCAGCTGGTGGCGGACCTCCTCGGAGATGGTGAACAGGATGCGGGCGGCCCGCACCGTGCGCCGCAGGCGGGCGGCCATGGCGACGCGCACGGCGGGGGAGGGGTGCTCCAGCTGGATCAGGTCCAGCACGCAGGAGGCGGCGGGGTACCGATGGGCCGGGCGCGTCTGGTGGGGGTGCAGCACGAGGCGCCCGGGCGGCACGCGGAAGGCGTCCCGCTGCCCGAAGGCGCCCGCCGGGTCCGCGTCGCCGGGCACGAAGGCGGCGCCGGGCCACAGCCGATCCCGCACCGCCGGCGGACCCCACACGGCCCACCCGTCGGGGCGGTGGTGGGCGAGCCCCTCGAGGAGCGAGGCGGTGAACGTACCGGTGCCGCCCTTGGCGATCCACCGGGCGTCGAGGACCACCTCCGGCACCGGTGCGGCACCGCGTCGCATCAGTACGCGCCGGTGCAGCGGAGCACGACGAGCGGCGTCCGCGCCAGGATCCGGAGGTCGAGGCCCAGCGATCGGCGGTCGAAGTACTCGGCGTCGAGGTGGGCCCGCTCGGGGAAGGCGATGCTGCTGCGGCCGGTGACCTGCCAGAGGCCGGTGATGCCGGGGCGCACCCCGAGGTAGCAGGCGGCCAGCTCGCCGTAGCAGGCCAGCTCGCTGGGGACGATGGGCCGCGGCCCCACCAGGCTCATCTCACCTCGGAGGACGTTCAGGAACTGCGGCAGCTCGTCGAGGCTCGTGCGGCGCAGGAGGCGCCCGGTGCGGGTGATGCGGCAGTCCTCGTCGGCCGGGAGCTTGTAGCCCGCGTCGACGTAGCGATCCCAGAGGCCGTCGCGACGGAGCCGCTCCTCGGCGTCGACCACCATCGTGCGGAACTTGAGCACCGGGATCAGCCGGCCGTCGCGCCCGATGCGCTCCTGGCGGAACAGCACCGGCCCCGGCGACGAGCGCTTCACGAGCAGCGCGACCACCACCAGGAGGGGCGCCAGGGCGACCAGGGCGACGAGGGCGAAGCCGCGGTCGATCGCCGCCTTGGCGACCCGGTAGGCGAGCCGCTCGTCGCAGGGGTCGGCGAGGGAGGTGTCGAACCCTGTCGGCACCGCTGGGCGGAGGGCGGTGCGGGTGGGCTCGATGGCCACACCCGTCGACGGGGCCGAGCCGACGAACGCGAAGGAGGACGCCAGGTGCAGCCACATCAGGTAGCCCTGACCGACCATCGGCTCCACCAGCGCCCGGGCCACGAGCAGGCCCTCCGTGCGGTCGGTGCCCCGCTCCCAGGCGTCGGCGGGGGCGGCCGCGGCGGCCCCGAGCGGTGCGTGCGACATGACCCGGCCTCCCTGCTGGCGAACCCCGACGGGGCGGGCATTCGTGATCGCGCCACCGAACACCTGCCCGCCACCCCGATCGACGCACCCGGCGGCCCGGCGTGACGGCCCCGGCCATGGCCCTCGCCCACGAGTGGCTCGACGTGCGGGCGGGGAGCGAGAAGACGTTCGAGGTCCTCGCCGCGGCGTTCCCGTCGGCCGACCTGTACGCCCTGTCCGACGACCTCGGCCCGGCGTTCGCCTCCGGGGGCCGGACGGTGCGGACGACGTTCGTGCCCCGCCTCCCGCTCGTCCGGTCGAACCGGGCCCTCGCCCTGCCGCTGATGCCGCTGGCGTGGCGCACCGCGAGCCGCCGCCGCTACGACGTCGTGGTGACGTCGAGCCACGCGTGCGTGAAGGGCTTCCGGCCGGCGAGGGAGGCCCTCCACCTCTGCTACTGCTACGCGCCCATGCGCTACGTGTGGGACGACCACGACGTGCGCAGCCGGGCCCACCGGCTCGCCGCCCTCGGCCCGGCGCCGGCGCTGCGGGCGTGGGACCGGCGCTCGGCGGGGTGGGTCGACGGCTTCGCCGCCATCTCCTCGGCCGTCCAGGCCCGGATCGGCCGCTACTACGAGCGCGAGAGCGTGGTGATCCACCCCCCGGTCGACACGTCCTTCTACCGACCCGACCTCGACGCCGACGCCGAGGCCTACGCCGACGTCGAGGGCGGGGCCCCGCTCCCGGACGGGCCGTTCGTGCTGACGTGCTCGCGGTTCATCCCGTACAAGCGGCTCGACCTCGCCATCGGCGCCGCCGACCGCCTCGGCCTCCCCGTGGTGGTGGCCGGTCACGGCCCCGGCGAGGCGGCCCTGCGCGAGGTGGCCGCCGCGGCTCGCGTGCCGGTGACCTTCGAGGTCTCACCGTCCGACGAGCGGCTCCGGCGGCTCTACCGGGCCGCCGCCGCCTTCGTCTTCCCGGCCCTCGAGGACTTCGGCATCGTGGCGGTGGAGGCCCAGGCCTGCGGCACGCCGGTGGTCGGCTTGGCCGCCGGTGGCTCGCTCGACACGGTCCTCGACGGCACCACCGGCGCGCTGGTGGCCGAGCAGGAGGTCGGCGCCTTCGCCGCCGGGCTCGAGCGGGCCCTGGCCGGTGCCGACCGGCAGGCCTGCGTCGACCACGCGGCCACGTTCTCGCGCGAGGCGTTCACGGCGCGGGTGCGCGACTGGGTCGCCGCCCGGGGCGTCGTGCCGCCCCCGCCGGCGCCGACGGTCGTGACGGACGCCGCAGCCGAGGTGGAGGAGGCCGCGTGCAGCGCACCCTGAACACCGCCTGCTACCTCTGCGGCGCCACCGACGGCTCGGAGGTCTTCGTGGAAGACGGCGTCGCCCTGCGGCGCTGCGACCGGTGCCGCCACGTGTACTCCACCTGGGAGCAGGACGAGCACTACGCCGGCTACTGGGACCACGGCGTGGACGAGGCCGACCTGTCGTTCTGGGACGACGCCCACCGCCCGATCCACGAGCAGTTCATCGACCGCTTCGTGCCCGCGCCCACCGGGCGGCTGGTCGACGTCGGGTGCGGCCTCGGCTTCTTCGTGGCCGCCATGGCCCGCCACCGGCCGGGCTGGCGCGCCGACGGCTACGAGCTGGCGGAGGCGCCCGTCGCCTGGGCCCACGCCCATGGCCTGGCCGGGTCGGTGCACCAGGGCCTGGTCGAGGAGGCCGGCATCGAGCCCGGTTCGGTCGACGTGATCACCATGTGGGACGTCGTCGAGCACCTGACCCGGCCCCAGCCGCTGCTCGAGGCGCTCCGGTCGCTGCTCACGCCGGACGGGTTCCTGTTCCTGCAGACGCCGAGCTGGCCCTTCCAGTACGCCAAGGCGCGCGCCACGGTGGCCCTCGACCGAGGCGTCGTGCCCGGCAAGCACTACCTGGCGGCCAAGGACCACGTGAACCAGTTCTCGCGCGCCAGCCTCACCCGCCTGGCCGTCGACTGCGGCTTCCAGCCGCCGACGTTCGAGGTGCTGCTGCCGATCCTCGCGGTGGGCGGTCAGCGCACGCGCGTGGGCGAGCTGGCCAAGCTCGGGGTGTACCACGGCACCCGTGCGCTGTGGCAGGCCAGCCGCGGGCGGGTCATGGCCAACCCGACGCTGTTCGCGTTCCTCCGCCCGGAGGGCGCCGTCCCGTGGCGGTGACCGTCCGCCGGCCGGCGGTCGCCCCAGCGGCACCGCGGACGGCTCCGCGCCGGTGGCGGCCCGAGGTGGCCCTCGTGTGCGCAGGGCTGTTCCTCTGCAGCTCCGACCGCTTCCTGGCGGCGGACCTCGGTGGCCTCACCCTCAAGCCGTCCTACGTCCTCCTCGGTGCCGCGGCCGCGCTCGGGGCCGCGCGCGAGGTCGTGCGCCCGGGCCTGCCGCTCCGGTCCGCGGTCCCCGGCCTGCTCCCCGTGCTCGCCGCGCTGGTCGCCGTCTACCTCGTCGCGTCGACGACGGCCACCAGCAAGCTGCTCGCCGTCACCCAGCTCGTGGTGATCGTGGGCGGCGCCCTGCTGCCGTTCCTCGCCATCGGCCTCGGCCTCCGCCACCGCGTCGACGTCGACCGGGGCCTGACCGCGCTCTTCGCCGGCACGCTCACCGCAGCGACGTTCGGCTTCTACCAGTTCGCGGCGGCGACGCTCGGCCTGCCCATCCCCGGCGGCCTCGCCTACGCCGGTGCCGTCGACGGCGTCGGGCGCATCAGCGCGTGGTCCTACGAGCCGGCGTTCTACGTCTTCCACCTCGAGCTCACCCTCGCCCTCGCCGTCGGCGACGTCCTCGCCGGCCGCCGCCGGTTCGGCGTGCGCCCCGAGGTCCCCGCCGCCTACCTGCTGCTGAGCCTCGTCCTGGCCAACGCCCGCATCGGCTTCCTGTCGTTCCCGATCCTGCTGCTGCTCGTGCTGCGCGCCAGCAGCGACCGTCGCCGCCTCGACCCCCGCGCCATGCGCGTGGTGCGCCTCGGCGCCGGCGCGATCGTGGCGGCCGTGCTGGTCGGGCTGCCCTTCGGCGTCAACCTGCCGTCCTACGTCGCCGCGCGCGTCGCGAGCGTGGCCGACACGCAGGAGGCCGAGTCGAACGCCGTGCGGGTCGACCTGTACGGCACGGAGCTCGACCTGGCGAAGGATCGGCCGCTGCTGGGGTACGGGCCCGGCAACATCGGCCTCGAGCTGGTGGAGCTGATCCCCGCCTACGCCGGCGCGCCACCGCAGACGGCCCCGGCCAACAACCTCCTCCTCCAGGCCGTGCTCGACGCGGGGGTCGCCTCGCTGCTGCTCACCGTGGCGTTCGTCGCCGTCGTCGTCCGCTCGGCGCTGCGCAACCGAAGTCGAGACGCCCGGCTCCTGTTCGCCGGCGCCGCGGCGATCCTGCTCGTCAACGCCATGACGGCGTCGCTGTTCTGGGACCTCCGGCTCTGGGCGGTGCTCGGGCTGGCCTACGCCGCCGCCCGCACGACCGCCCTCGAGCGTCCCGTCAGGCCGAGCCCCCGGCCTTCCTGATCACCAGGGCGACCGACGTGCCCACGTGGCCCCGCAGCGCGATGCGGATGTGCGGGTCGTCGACGAAGGGCGGCACGTCGACGAACTCGTCGAGCACGCCGGTGCCGGGGGCGAGGTCCAGCGCGGCGACCTCGTGGCCCGCGGCCTCCATGCGAGCGGTGAAGGCCTCGAGGTCGCGCCGGCGGTAGAGCACGACCGAGCCGTGGTCGATGGTCGCGTCGTCGGAGGAGAGGTTGAACTCGGTGGTGTGGATGGCCACCCCGCCCGGCCGGAGCGTCCCGAGCGACGCCTCGACGAAGGCCAGTCCGGCGTCGAGCGAGCCGAGGTGCTCGAAGCAGCACGACGACCAGCAGAGGTCGAAGTCCACGAGGTCCGTGGGCACGCTGCGCATGTCGACCGGACGCCAGGACACCAGCTCGTCGAAGCGCCCGTCGGGGCACAGCGCCGGCCGCCGGAGCGGGTCGAGCGACGACGCGTGCTGACCGGTGTTGTGCCACACGAGCGAGCCGTCGTCTTCCAGGTCGAGGTCGGTGGCCACCACCTCGACGCCTTGGCCGGCGAGGAAGGCGACGAGCGGCTCCTGGCCGACCCCGAAGCCGAGGGCTCGCGTCCCGGGGCGGACGACGCCGACCTCGTCGGCGGCCCGGGCGATGTAGGCGTGCTCCCACTGCTTGCGGTTCGTGCGGGGGACCTCGCCCAGGCGCTCGCACCACGTGGCGTACCACGGCTCGTCGAACTGCTCGGCGGTGCAGACGCGCGAGCGGATCCCGTCGGGGAAGCGGGCGTCGGCCGGGCCGGTCGGGCCGGTGCCGTGGCCGGACCGGGCGCGGAGCTGGGCCTCGACGTCGGCCAGGCGCCGGGCGAGCACCGCCTGGTTCCGCTTGATCTGCCGCAGGCCCCGCACGTCGTTCACGGCGTCCCGCAGCGCGAGCCGGGTCCGTTCGGGGAGGCGCTCGAACCCGATGCGGGCCGAGGCCTCGAGGCGACGTCGTGCGCTCATGTCGGCACCCTTGCAGGATCGGCAGGGGTCGTGCCCCGGCGGCGGACACGGGCCGAGAGGGCGCGACGCTCGGCGGAGGTGAGGGCCACCGTCCAGCACGCCACGGCCGTCGCCGTCCACGCCGCGGCGGCCAGCGGCCACCACCACCCGGCGGGCCAGGCGTCGGCGGCGGCGACGACCACGACGACCGGGAGGGCGGCGAGCAGCGGCCCGCCGAGGCCCCGCCGGACGAAGCCGGCCCCGGTGAGGTCGAGCGAGCGCGTGCGGGGCACGTTGACGAAGGCGTGGGCGGCCAGGCCGACGGCGGCGCCGACGAGCGTGCCGAGGGCGACGCCGGTCGGCCCGTAGGCCAGGCCGAGGGCGATGCTGGCGGCCACGTTGACCACGCCCTCGAGCACCGGTGTCGAGCGGATGCGGCGGTGCTCGCCGGTGCCGAAGAGCATCACCGGGTACGGCATGACCACGAGGCGCAGCACGTTGCCGGCCACGAGGGCCCGCAGGATCGGCACGCCGACGGCGGCCGTCTCGGCGCCCACCCACGCGGTGAGCACGGGATCGGCGAGGAGCGCGAGGGCGGCGCCGCCGAGGACCACGGCGGTGCCGCCGAGCCGGGTGATGCGCAGCAGCAGCTCGGTGAGGTCGGCGCGGCGGCCTGCGGCGTCGAGGTCGGCGGCGACGGGCACGAGCGGGGCGAGGGCGGAGCTGTAGACGGCGTTGACGATCGACACGGCGCCCGCCGCCGCTGCGAAGGCGGCCACCCCGCCGAAGTCGATGCGGGCGACGATCGTCGTGTCGAGGCCGACCACCAGGAGCCCGGCGAGGATCCAGATGCCGTAGGCCGACGAGAACGACACCATCTCCCGCCCCACGGTGCGGTCCACCAGCGAGCGCCGCACGGGGACCCGCAGGCGGCGGAACGCCACGCCGATGACGAGGTAGCCGAGCACCGAGGTCCCCGCCCACGCCGCGGCCAGCGGGCCGAGGCCGAGGCCCCAGCTGGCGAAGACGATCACCAGGCCGGTCCCCACGAGGCGGGACGCGAACGTGATGCTCGACGGGACGACGAGCCGCCCCACGCTGAGGAAGTAGCCGGTGCACGTGGTGGCCAGCAGCCCGAGCAGCGACGAGCCGCCGACGAGGGCGAGCGTGAGGCGGGCGCTCGGGACGAGCTCGGCGGGCAGCTTGGGGTAGACGACCGGCACCAGCGCCACCAGCGCGGCCAGCAGCGCCGCGCCGGCGGCGATCGAGGCGAGCTGCAGCGCCAGCAGCGTCGACATGACCCGTCCGGTCCCGTCGACGGCGTCGCGGTGCTTGGCCGCGAAGTGGCCGACCGCGCTGAGGGCGCCCAGGTCGAGCAAGCCGAGGTAGGTCCCGACCTCGACGGCGATGGCCCACGCCCCGTAGGTGGTGGGGCCGAGCTGGCGGATCAGGACGGGCGGCACGAGCAGCACCAGGAAGGCGCCCGAGGTGGTCCGCAGCAGGCTTGCCGCCGACTCGCGCAGGAGCCGCCGGCGGAGCGGGTTCCCGACCTGGGGCTCGGTGGGGGTCGGAGCCGGGGCGGTGGCGGTGGCGGTCACGGCTCGGGGACGAGGTACGACCGGCCGTGCGGGTCGGGCACGTGCCGGAAGTCGGTGAGGCCGATCGAGGCCCGCCGGGGCGTCACCGGGTAGCAGTCCTCGAACCGGTCGGCCAGGTCCTCGCGGACGAAGAAGGCGTTGGTGCCGGTGAGGTCCGCGTGCACGAGCCGGTACCCCTTGGCCGCGCCGAGCTCGTCGAGGGCGCCGAGGGAGGCGCCGTAGAAGTCGGTGCCGTCCCACCCCTGCTCCGGCTCGTAGGGCTGGACGAGCCGAGCCGCCGGGTCGAGGGCGCCGTTGTACTCGACGACCACCACGGTGGGCCGGTAGCGCTCCACGGCCTTCCAGACCCAGTAGTCGTTCCCGTCGATGTCGATCGAGAGCAGGTCGAGGTCGGTCGGCACGCCGGCGGCCTCGAACAGGGACTCGACGTTCTCCGCCGTCACGAGCGCCCGGGTGACCCGCACCCGGTCGACGGCCTCGTACTTGTCGTGGAGCTGATCGTGCAGCTCGGGGGAGCCCTCGATGAACAGGCCCTCCCAGGCGTGGACGTCGGCCAGCAGCACCGAGTTGCCCTCGAGCCCGCCGCCGATCCCGAACTCGACGAACCACCGGGTGGTCGTGCCGGTGCGGTGGAGGATCTCGGCCAGGACCCCGTCCTCGCCGTTCTGCGAGAACACCTTGAGCTCGTGGCCGGCCAGGCCGGGCGGGAAGCCGTAGCGCTCGCCGAGCACGGCCAGGTTCGCGTAGGCGAGCGCGTTGCGCACCCGCATCTGCTCGGTCACCCGCTGGAACCGGCGGCGGAGCCCCACGAGCGAGCGGGGGAGGACCTTCTGGGCGGTGCTCACGACGCCGTCCCCGGCCGGAAGAAGCGCTCGATGCCGCGCCTCGGGGCGTCCGGTGCGTACACGTAGGTGCCGTACTCGCCGAGCTGCGAGGCCGGCACCTCGGTGATGGCGACGCCGCAGACGTTGGCCGCCACCTGGCCGAGCTGGTCGACCGCCCGGCGGACGTTGCGCTTCGTGGACCGCTCGGCCGAGACCACCAGCAGCACGGCGTCGACGTGGGCGGACAGGGCGACGGCGTCGGCCACCGGCACGACCGGCGGCGAGTCGACGATGACCACGTCGGCGTCGCGCCGGCAGGCGTCGAGCAGCTTCACGCTGGCCTCCGACTGCAGGAGCTCGGCGGGGTACGGCGTCGGCGGCCCCGACGTGACGGCGATGAGCGGGTGCTCCTCGAGGACCCGGTGGCTCACCTTGGAGAGCGGGCGCCCGTTGAGGGCGGCGGTGGTGTAACCGGCGCCGTTGGGCAGGCCGAGGAACGCGTGCACGCGGGGCCGGCGCAGGTCGGCGTCGATGAGGATCGTCCGCTGCCCGGCCATGGCGAACATGACGGCGAGGTTCACCGCCGTGGTGGTCTTGCCCTCGCCGGCGGTGGCGCTGGTGACCTGGATGGTGCGGGCGCCGTCGAGGCCCGAGACGAACTGCAGCGACGTGCGGAGGCTGCGGTAGGCCTCGGACGCCGAGCTGGTCCGGTCCTCGAGGGCGGCGACGTGGGTGGTCCGCCGGTCCTCCCAGCCCGACAGCACCGGCACCATGCCGAGCACCGGCAGGTGCGGCGCGATCTGCTCGAGTCCCGACCGGGAGTCGATGCGGTCGTCGAAGAACTCGAGGACGAAGGCGAGGACCACGGCGAGGATGCCGCCGGCGAACAGGGCCAGGATCGCCGAGCGCACCGGCGTGGGGCTGACGGGGTCCGACGGCACCTCGGCCCGGTCGACGAGCGTGGCGTTGCCGGTGGTCAGGGTCTGCTTGAGCCGGAGAGCATCGAGCCGGGTGCGCACGGTCCGGACCTGCTCGGCGGCGGCGGCCCGGTCGGCCTGGGCGGACACGAGCGCAGACCCGGTGGCGGTGGCGACCAGCTCGTCGAGCACGGCGAGGCGGCCGCTGGCGTCGTTGAGCTGGCGCTGCACGGACTCGGCGGCCTCGGCCAGGTCCTGGCGGGTGGACTCGGTGCGGAACGAGATGTAGCGCCGGGCGGTCTCGTTGGCCACCGCCGCGGCCAGCTCGGCGTCGGTCGACGACACCGAGACCGAGACGAGGTCGGTCCCCTCGATGGCGGCCGTGGTCGCCGCGGGGGTGTCCGGGCCGAAGGTCCGCTCCACCTGGTCTCGCACGCTGCGCGACCCGAGCAGCCGCACCTCGGTGTCGATGATGCGCTTGCGGTCGACCACCAGCGGCTGGCCGGTCTGGTCGAGCTCCTGCTCGCTGACGCGCGGCTCGATCAGGACGCGTGCCTCGCTCGTGTAGCGCGGCGTCTGGACGAGGCTCGACGCCAGCGCGACGACCAGGACGAGGAGGGTGAAGACGACGATGGCGCGGCGGCGGCGGCCGAGGACGCCGAGGTACTCGCGCACGCCGGGCTCGCCCGCCGGGTCGAGGGGGAGCAGGCGCGGGGGTGCGTGGCCGGCGTTGGTCATGTCGGGGCCTCGACCTTCCGTTCGTCGAGGGGCACGTCGCGCGACGTGACGGGGAACCCGCCGATGGCCAGGCCGATCAGCACCGCGACGAGCACGGCGACGAACCAGATCCAGGTGACGGGGCGACGCAGGCGGGCGCTCATCGGGGCCTCCTCCGGAACACGACGGTCTGCTGGTGGCGGTCGACGTCGGCCACCTCGACGAGGTCGAGGCCGTGGCCGGCGAACAGGTCGACGACGTCGGTCTGCCGGTAGGCGACCGCGGCCTCCGGGTACCTGGGGTTCTCGACCCAGCACCCGTCCAGCTCGTGGGCGAAGGTCCAGCGGTCGCCCAGCAGGGCCTGCACGTGCTCGAGGAGGAAGAACGTGTGGGAGGCGTGGCCGCCGTCGGCCGTCGCCCGACCCAGCTCGGCGGCGTAGTGCGCGGTGTCGGCGGCCACGAGGTGGCTGAACACCGAGACGCCGAGCGAGAAGTCGATGCTGGCGTCGTCGACCGGGAACCGGTAGGCGGCCACCCGGTGCCCGCCCGGGTTGTACACGGCGCTGTACAGGTCGGCGTGGTGGAACCGCACCGACGCGTCGGCGAGGTGGGCGGTGCACCAGGCGACCATCTGCGGGTCGACGTCGATGCCGTCGTAGGTGGCGAAGGGCACCTGCTTCCGCAGCGCCATCAGGTTGCGGCCGACCCCGCTGCCGAGCTCGAGGATGCGCGAGCCGGTGCCCACCAGGCCGTCCTCGACGCAGCGGCGGACGAGGTCGTGGCCCTCCTCGAAGACCTGGGCGTTGCGCAGCAGCTTGTTGCTGACGCCGATCCGCATGCGCAGCGAGGCCGGCGGGAGGGACGCGTAGCGGGGGTCCCGACCGTTCACGACCTTGTCCGCCACGTCGAGGGCGCGCGGGAGCAGGGGCCAGCGGGCCACGACCGGCATGCTGGGCACCACCTTGCGGATCAGGCGATCCTTCACGGCCCTCCTCGGGCTGGGAACGTTTCGGTTCGGGGTCAGGGACGGGCGGGCTTGCGGAGCACGACGAGGGCGTAGGCCGCCAGCCACGGCGACGGGTGCCGCAGCGCCAGCGCCGTCTTGCGTCGCTCCAGGGCCCGGACGCCGGGCACGCGGTCGTAGTAGTGGTGGCCGAGGCCGACCTCGTAGGAGACCGGCTCGAAGCCCACCGACGAGTAGCGGGCCAGCTGCTGGTCGGTGGGGCCCCAGCACCACCGGTAGCGGGCCGGGAACTTGCCGTGGTTGCCGTCCTGGTGGCGGTCGGGGTGCACCGCCTCGAGCACCCGTTCGCCGACGCGCTCGGGGATCACCCGGTTGAGCACGAACGGGAGGGCGGTGGCGGTGGGGAAGAAGTGCACGGCGTGGCCGCCGGGCCGCAGCGCCTCGAAGCAGTTGCGGTGGAAGGCCTCGGGATCGCCGACGTGCTCGCAGAGCATCCGCGAGAACACGACGTCGAACGCCTCGTGGACCGGGGGTTCGGCCGAGCAGAGGTCGACCTGGTGCTTGGTGACGTGGTCCGGCGCCTTGGCCAGCTCCTCCGCCGAGACGTCGAGGACGGTCAGCGCGAGCCGGCCGGGGAACCGGTCGAGCAGCGAGGTCGTCGGGTTGGCGCCGCCACCGAGCTCGCCCACGTCGGTCGCGCCGGTCCGCTCGACCACGTCGGCGACCCGGTCGTCGAAGGCGTCCCACAGCACCGCCGAGGAGACGTAGGTCACCTGCGGCGTGGTGGCGGCCGTCATCGACGGGGCGAGGGTGCTGGGCACAGGGAGCGTGGTTCGACGCACGACGGCCCGTTCCCTGTCCCACGCCCCCGGTCGGTGCCGTGGGGGTGGGCCATCATGTCGCCATGGCTGCACTGGCTCGGGGCGACTTCGGCGACGACTTCACGTGGGGGGTGGCCCACGCCGCCTACCAGGTGGAGGGGGCGTGGGACGCCGACGGCAAGGGCCCGTCGATCTGGGACACGTTCACCCAGCGCACGGGCAAGATCCGCGACGGCTCCGACGGGCGGGTCGCGTGCGACTTCTACCACCGGTACGCCGAGGACACCGCGCTCGTGCGCGAGCTGGGCTTCGACGCCCAGCGGTTCTCGATCTCGTGGCCGCGGGTGCTGCCCGAGGGGACCGGCCGGGTGAACCACGCGGGGCTCGACTTCTACCGCCGGGTGGTGGACGAGTGCCTGGAGGTCGGCGTCGAGCCGTGGGTCACGCTGTACCACTGGGACCTGCCAGAGGCGCTCCAGCAGCGTGGCGGCTGGGCGAACCGCGACGTCGTCGGCTGGTTCGGCGAGTACGTCGACGTGGTGGCCCAGGCCCTGGGCGATCGCGTGCGCAACTGGATGGTGTTCAACGAGCCGTGCAGCTTCGTGCTCATCGGCTACCTCGCCGGCGTGCACGCCCCCGGCGTGCGCAGCCTCCGGAGGTTCCTCGCCGCCACGCACCACGTGAACCTGAGCCAGGCCGCCGGCGCCGCCGCGCTCCGGGCCCGGACGAGCGGGGCCAGCGTCGGCACGACGCACATCATCACGCCGCCCCGCACCGCCCAGGACCGGCCGAAGGACCGGCGAGCGGCGGCCGCCATCGACGCCTTCGCCAATCGGATCTTCCTCGAGCCGAACTTCGGCCTCGGCTACCCGACCGAGGCCGCCGGCCTGATGCGCGGCATCGAGCGCCACCTCCGCCCCGGCGACGACGACGCCCTGCGCGTCGACTGGGACTTCATGGGCGTGCAGTACTACCAGCGCCAGCTGGTGAAGCCGGCGCCGATACCGGGGCTCCACGCCGTGCCGTGGATCAGCAAGGACCACCGCCGCTACGAGATCACGGCGATGGGCTGGGAGGTCCAGCCCGACGGGCTCCACGAGGCGTTGGCCAAGGTCCACGCCTACGACCCCGGCCTCCGCCTCGTGGTCACCGAGAACGGCGCCGCCTTCCCCGACCACCTGGAGGGCGGCCGCGTCCACGACGAGCGACGCACCGCCTTCTACCGGGCCCACCTGGCCGAGGTGCTCCGGGCCAAGCGCGACGGCATGCCGGTCGACGGCTACTTCTGCTGGTCCCTGATGGACAACTTCGAGTGGGCCGAGGGCTACGTCCCGCGCTTCGGGCTCACCCACATCGACTTCGAGACCCAGCAGCGCACCGTGAAGGACAGCGGCCGCTGGTTCCAGCGCTTCCTCGGCGCCGCGGCCGACGTGCCCGCCGAGGCGCCGACCTGAACAGCAGGCCCGGTCAGGCGCCTGGCCTCAGTGGCCGGGCAGCACGCACATGGCGTCGAGCCCGAGCACGTGGTTGAGGCGGCCGAAGGCCAGCCAGGACCCGAGGCACATCGACAGCTCGACGATCTCGCGCTGGTCGTAGTGGGCGGCCATGCGGCCCCAGAACTCGTCGTCGAGGCCGTGGTGGTCGAGGGCGTAGCGCTCGGCGTACTCGGCGGCGAGGCGGGTGCGGTCGTCGAACGCGTCGGTCGTGCGCCAGTCGGTGACGGCCTGGTCGAAGTCGGCCTCGACGGTCTCGCCGTCGCGCTCGGTCCGCCAGTCCTGGCAGAAGAGGCACCCGTTGATCTGCGCGGTGCGCAGGCGGGCGGCCTCGAACTCGCGCAGGCCCAGCGTGGTGTCCTCGTAGACCTTCTGGGAGAACGTGGCCGCCGCCGGGCCGATGCCCGGCACCAGCTCGCCCCACACGTACATGATCGGGTGCTTGCCCTCGGGGACGTCGATCTTCATGCCGGTGCCTTCCTGCCGAGCTTGCCGACGGCCGGGGTCAGCGGCACGTCGAGGGCGTCGTAGAGGCCGGGCGGCGCCTCGGCCAGCCAGGGGAGCGCGTTCACGAGGCGCCCGACGGCGGTGGCGTTCCCACCCGCGGCCCGGCTGCCCCCCTCGTCGGTGGCCTCCACGTTGATCTCGACGCGGGGGCGGCCCTCGATGACCACCCGGTGGGCACCGGCGCCGCCGTCGGCCGGCGACGGCCAGTCCGGGGCGCACGACGGGTGGATGCGGGTGATGTGCTCCACGACGATCAGCGGCTCGCCGTCGACGATGCCCTGCACCTCGAAGCGCAGCCCGCCCTGGGTGCCCGCCTCGAACACGCCCATCTGCTCGGTGGTGACGGTCTCCTCGAGCGGCCGGCGCA
>DATAGR010000392.1:0-9148 GCA_036263575.1 Aquihabitans sp.
CAGGACCCGCTCGACCACCGCGGCGTGGGCCACCACCGTGTCGCCGTCGCGCACGACCACGTGGAGGCCGCCGAGGGCGTGGTCCCAGTCGTCGTCGTCGAAGTCGCCCTCGAAGGCGTCGTCCATGATGCGGCGGACGGCCTCCAGCTCCACGGGGTCGAGGGCCGGGACGGTGATGAGCTGCGGCGGGGGCACGGCGAAGAGCATGCCCGGGCGCAGCGGCTCGGCCCCGCCGGTTCCGACCGACGGCCCCATGGCAGCGGTGCGCGACACTCCGGGCATGAGGAGCACGGAGCTGGAGGGCAAGGTCGCGCTGGTCACCGGCGCCGCCAACGGGATCGGCGCCGCGGTGTCGCGCCGGCTGGCGTCGCTCGGCGCCCGGGTGGTCGTGGCCGACGTCGACGACGACGCCGGACGGGCGGTGGCCGACCAGGTCGGTGGCGCCTACGTGCACTGCGACGTGCGGGAGCTCGCCGACAACGAGGCGGCCGTCGCCGCTGCGGTCGAGCGCTTCGGCGGGCTCGACCTGGTGCACCTCAACGCCGGCATCAGCAGCCGCCACGGCCTCGGCGCCGACTTCGAGGAGGCGTCGTACCGCCGGGCCATGGGCATCAACCTGGACGGCGTGGTGTTCGGCGTCCACGCCGCACTGCCCGAGCTGCAGCGCCGGGGTGGCGGCACGATCGTGGCCACGGCGAGCATGGCCGGCCTCACGCCCGTGGCGCTCGACCCCATCTACGCCACCAACAAGGCGGCCGTCATCGCGCTGGTGCGGTCGCTGGCCGAGGCGTACCGGGCCGAGGGCATCCTGGTGAACGCCCTGTGCCCGTCCTTCGCCCACACCGCGATCATCAGCGGCATCAAGGCGTTCCTCGAGGACAGCCACTTCCCGATCCTCGACGTCGAGGAGGTGGTCGACGCCTTCGTGGCCATCCTCGACGGCGGGGGCACGGGTGAGGCGTGGTTCGTCGTCCCCGGGCGCGAGAGCCAGCCGTTCGCCTTCCGCAACGTCCCGGGGCCGCGCGCCTGACCGGTGCGCCGCCGACGCGGCAGCTCAGCCGTTGGCGGCCAGGACCCGGCGGGCGTGGTCGGCGAGCGCGGTGCGCAGCTCGGGCGGGTCGAGCACCTCGACGCCGGCGAGCGGGGCCAGCTGGTGGACGGCCACCTCGAGGGGCTCCATCGCCAGGGCCACGGTGCAGCGGCCGTCGACGTCGGGTGCCGAGCGGGCGACGAGGGCCGCCTCGGTGGCCGGGCCGGGCACGGCGCGGGGGAGCGCACCCAGCGCCTCCGGTCCGACGCGCAGCCGGACGGCGAGCGGGCGGATGGTGGCGTCGAACGCGGCCGCTGAGCGGTCCCACCAGCTCGCCAGCTCGAACCTGGCGGGCCGCCCGGCGGCGTCGTCCGGACGGACCGTCGCCTCCGCGATGCGTGACACCCGGTAGGTGCGCGGTTCGCCACCGCTCGCCGCGACCAGGTACCAGGTGCCGGCCTTGCACACGAGCCCCAGGGGGTCGACGCGTCGATCGACCGCGCGATCACCCCGAGCGGTAGCGCACGTCGAGGCGCCGGTCGGACCACAGCGCCTCCACGATCGTCGGCAGGTGGGGGTCGGGCTCGTCGTGCTGGAACCAGCCGGGCGCATCGAGGTGGAACCGCTCGGTGATGCGCTCCGCTGCGGCCCGGGCGGCGTCGGGGAGGCCCGAGCGCAGCTTGGCGCGCGCCGCCACCAGTCCCGGTCCCAGCCCGAGGCCAGTGGCGCCCGACGGGCCGACCAGCAGGGCCGCCGCCTCGGGGGCGGTCAGGCCGTCGAGCGGCGACCGCCAGCCCTCGGTGAGCCGCACGCCGCCGCCGGGCCCGGTCTCGGTCCAGAGCGGGATCCCGGCCGCCTGCAGCGTGGCGATGTCGCGGTAGATCGTGCGCTCCGAGACCTCCAGCTCCTCGGCGAGCTCGGCGGCGGTGGCCCGGCCGCGGTGCTGGATGCTGAGCAGGAGGGCGAGCAACCGGGAGGCGCGCACGCCGCCGACGCTACCGGCCGTCCCTGACAGGACGTGTCAGGGAGGCCCCGGCGTCAGACCCCGACGGGCGTGGCCCGGTCGGCCGCGGTGGGGGCGCTCGGCGCCGAGAGGCCCATCGCCTCGGCGGTGAGCTGCAGCGAGCGCACCCGGTGGTCCGGGCCGTGGGCCATGGTCGTGATCATCAGCTCGTCGGCGCCGGTGCGGGCGACGAGGTCCTCGAGGCCCCGGCGCACCAGGCCGGGCGTGCCGATCACGTGGTTGCGCCCCCAGCTGGTGGCGATGGCCCGCTCCTGGGGCGTCCACTCGTGGGCGGCCGCGGCCTCGGGCGTGGGGTACAGGCCGGGTCGGCCCTGGCGGAGGCGCGCCATGGACAGCGCCGAGGGCCCGGACAGGAACCGGGCCTCCTCCTCGGTCGGCGCGCACAGGACGTTCACCCCGAGCATCACGTACGGCTCGTCGAGCACGTCGGAGGGCGTGAACGCCCGGCGGTAGGTGGTCACCGCCGCCTCCGTGTTGTCGCCCGCGAAGTGGTGGGCGAACGAGAAGGGGATCCCGAGCCGCCCGGCCAGGTGGGCGCTGTAGTCGCTCGACCCCAGCAGCCAGATCGCCGGCTGGTAGCCACGAGCCGGCGTGGCGTGGATGCGGTGGAACGGGTGGTCGGTCGGGAGCGAGTCGTTGAAGTAGCCGAGCAGCTCGCCCAGCAGGTTCGGGAAGTCGTCGCCCTGGTCGAGGCGGTTGGTGCGGCGGAGCGCGGCGGCGGTGAGCCCGTCGGTCCCGGGCGCCCGGCCCAGCCCGAGGTCGATGCGGCCCGGGTGCAGCGCCTCGAGCATGCCGAACTGCTCGGCGATGGCGAGCGGCGAGTGGTTGGGCAGCATCACGCCGCCGGACCCCAGGCGCAGCGTCGACGTGCCCGACGCCAGGTGGGCGATCAGCACCGCCGGCGAGGAGCTGGCGATGCCCGGCATGTTGTGGTGCTCGGCGACCCAGTAGCGGTGGTAGCCCAGCCGCTCGGCCTCCTGGGCGAGCCGGAGCGACGACGCCAGCGCCTCGGACGGGTTGGCGCCCTCGCCGACGATCGCCAGGTCGAGCACCGAGAGGGTGGGGGTGCGGGGAGCGGTCGCGGGGTCGGTCATCGCCCGGGTCCAACCTCGACGGCGGTCGGCGTGTTCCCCGACGCGTGGGGGTGGTTGGATGGGCCGGTGCCGACCGCCGCCGTGAACGGGATCGACGTCCACTTCCGGCGAGGAGGTGCGGGCCGGCGCCTGCTCTACCTCAACGGGTCGGGCGCCACCCTCGCCGGCACCGCGGTGCTGCTGGCGCCGTTCGAGCGGCGCTTCGACCTCCTCGCCCACGACCAGCGGGGCCTCGGCGAGACCTCGGCGCCGCCCGGCCCCTACGCCATGGCCGACTACGCAGCCGACGCCCTGGCCCTGCTCGACCACGTCGGCTGGAGCTCGTGTCGCATCGTCGGGATCAGCTTCGGTGGGATGGTGGCCCAGGAGCTGGCGGTCACGGCACCGGAGCGGGTCGAGCGGCTGGCCCTGCTGTGCACGTCGCCCGGCGGAGCGGAGCGCTCGTCGTACCCGCTCCACGAGCTGGCCGACCTGCCGCCCGACGAGCGGGCCCGGGTGGGCGCGTCGATCCTCGACACCCGGTTCACGCCCGAGTGGCTGGCGACCCACGACGCCGACCGCGGCCTGGCCGAGATGATGGCGGCGAGGTCGTCGGCGCCGAAGGGCGCCGAGCAGCGCCGGGGCGAGGCGGAGCAGCTGGAGGCCCGGCGCCACCACGACGTCTGGGACCGCTTGCCACGGATCTCGTGTCCCACGCTCGTCGCCGGCGGTCGCTACGACGGCATCGCCCCGGCGGCCAACGCCGAGGCGATCGCGTCGCAGGTGCCCGGTGCGGAGCTCCGGCTGTACGAGGGCGGCCACGCCTTCTTCGTGCAGGACCGCTCGGCGTTCCCGGAGGTGCTCGACTTCCTCGACCTGCCCTGACCGGCGGCGACGCCGACCTCAGGTCAGCTCGGCGGTGATGCGCTCGAGGAGGTCGTCGAAGGTGTCGAGCGCAGGCAGCTGCGGGAACTCGGCGGCGACGTTCTCCGGCGCGTGGAACAGGAAGCCGGCATCGGCCGCCAGCAGCATGGTCGTGTCGTTGTAGGAGTCGCCGGCGGCGACGACCCGGTAGTTCAGGTTCCGCAGGCCCTGGACCGCCGCCCGCTTGGGGTCCCGCATGCGCAGGGCGTACCCCTCGATGCGGTCGCCCGCCACGACCAGCCGGTGGCACAGGATCGTGGGCCAGCGCAGCTGGCGCATGAAGGGCTGCGCGAACTGCTCGAACGTGTCGGAGAGGATCACGACCTGGGTGCGGGTGCGGAGCTCGTCGAGGAAGTCGATCGCGCCGGGGAGCGGCTCGAGGCCGGCGATCACCTCGGAGATCTTCGACAGCGTGAGCCCGTGCTCGTCCAGCAGCCCGAGGCGGTAGCGCATGAGGGCGTCGTAGTCGGGCTCGTCGCGCGTCGTGCGGCGGAGCGCATCGATGCCGGTCCGCTCGGCCACGGCGATCCAGATCTCCGGGACCAGCACGCCCTCCAGGTCGAGCGTGACGATCGACTGCTGCGCTGCTCCGGTGCCCATCGCAGGAGTCTGGCGGACGACCGGTCGCCGGTGCTGATCGGGCCGGCGGTCACGCCGCCGGCGGCACCTCGACGTAGCCACGGGGCGGCGGGTGCTCGTGCTCGGAGATCCAGGCGGCGGTGCGGCGGGAGGCGTCGACGGGGGTCACCTGACCGACCAGGCGGCGGGGGCGGTGGTCGTCGCCGTCGGGGGCGAAGCGGAGCTCGATCACCCGGAGGCCGTACCCCGGGACCAGGGGCGAAGACCGCCACCTCGGTGATGCACCCGTTCGAGCCGTGGTGCAGCGGCTGAATAAATGTTATTCTCGCCGCCGTGTCCCAGGCCGATGCTGCGCCGTCGCGCGACGAGGTGCGAGATCGGCTGCTCGAGGCGGCGGCGCGCGTGTTCGCCCGCACCGGCTACGAGGGCACCAAGATCCTCGACATCGTGCGGGAGGCCGGCCTCTCCACCGGCGCGGTCTACGGCCGGTTCTCGTCGAAGGACGACCTCCTGCGGGAGGCCGTCGTCGTCCGTGCGCCTCGCGCCGCCCGTCTCTCGGACCGCCCCGGCGCCCGTGTCGCCGACCTCATCGCCCGCACCGCGACCATCCCGGCCGGACCCCTGACCGACGACGAGGCGGTGCGGCTGGAGGCCTCCGTCGCCGCCCGCCGCCACCCCGAGGTCGCCGCCGCGCTGGCCGAGGCCCAGGCCGACCTGCGCCGCCAGGTGCAGCCGCTGGTCGATGCCGCCGTCGCCGACGGCACGGTCGCCCCGGGGGTGGATCCGGAGGCCGTGCTCTACCTCGTGCGCACCGTGCAGCTGGGGCTGCTGGTGCAGCGCGCCGCCGGTGCGCCGGCCCCCGACCCGGCGGCCTGGCACGACCTCGTCGCCCGCATCGTCGCCAGCTTCGGCGCGTCGACCGCCCCGACCGCCACCGACCCGCCCGCCACCGCACCGACCGCCACCGCACCGACCGACCGCACCACAGGGGATCCCGCATGAGCACCACCGAGCTGCCCGACCGCACCGAGGTCGACGCCACCATCAAGCTGATCACCGACAACGCCCCGCGCGTGTTTCTGTGGGACTACGACCGCAGCCGCGACCAGCTGGTCACGCTCTACAACAAGGCCATGGCGTCGCAGTGGAGCTCGGTCACCGAGCTCGACTGGGCCACCGACGTGGACCCCGAGGAGCTGGTGACCACGGCGAGGACGCCCAACGTGACCGTCGAGCTGGCCCGGGCCGCGGCCACGATCCCCGGCTCGCCCATCGCCTCGTGGGGCGAGACCGAGTTCACCGCCCTCGGCGTCGAGTCCCTCAAGGCCTCGCTCTCGCAGTTCATGCACGGCGAGCAGGGCGCCATGATGACCGCCGCCAAGATCGTCGAGACCGTCCCGTGGATCGACGCCAAGTACTACGCGGCCACCCAGACCATGGACGAGGCCCGCCACACCGAGGTGTTCGCCAAGTACCTCCACACCAAGCTCGGCGAGGCGTACCCGATGAGCCCGTTCCTCGAGGAGCAGATCACCGACCTGCTCGAGGACAGCCGCTGGGACATCGCCTACCTCGGCATGCAGATCGTGATCGAGAGCCTCGCCCTCGCCGCCTTCGGCTCGATGCTGCGTTCCACCGAGGAGCCGCTGCTGAAGAAGCTGCTCCGCTACGTGATGAGCGACGAGGCCCGCCACGTCGCCTTCGGCGTGCTCAGCCTGGCCGAGTACTACCAGGGCCTGAGCTCCGCCGAGCTCAAGGAGCGCCAGGAGTTCCTCGTCGAGAACACCATCCGCAACCGCAACCGCTCCACCACGCCCGAGATGTGGGAGCGCCTGGGCGTCGACGTCGACGTCCTGGTGCCGTACCTCCTCGAGGGCGCGGCCACGCTCGACCAGAGCCTGTTCAAGAGCTTCGAGCACGGCTTCTTCGCCAAGCTCGTGCCCAACGTCCGCAAGCTCGGGCTGCTCGACGCCAACGACGGCTACCTGCGCGAGCAGTGGGGCAAGGCCGGACTGATGCGCTTCGAGTTCGCCGAGGACACCGCGTCGGAGTACGAGGCGTACGACGAGGTCGCCAAGGACCGGGCCGCGGCCTCGGCCTGAGGCCACCCGAGCCCGGCGGCCGCGTCAGGCGGGCGGCGCCATCCGCTTCACCACCACGGCGACGTCGTCGCGGCCCTCGGGGTCGAGGAGCTCGCGCAGGAGGGCGTCGGCGATGTCGTGGACGGCGTCGTCGCGGGTGCGCAGCGCCGCGTCGCGGAGGCGGGCCAGGCCGATGTCGATGTCCTCGCCCCGCCGCTCGACCAGCCCGTCGGTGTAGAGCACGAGGACGTCGTCGGGGCCGAGGTCGGCCGACGCGCCCTCGCGCGGGAGCGGTTCCACCGCCAGCGGCAGGCCCCGGCCGCCATCGAGCCAGGTGGCGCTGCCCGAGCGGACCACGAGCGGCGGCGGGTGGCCGGCCGCGGCGTAGTCGATCCGGCCCGCCGCGGTGTCGACGACGGCGCAGACCATGGTGGCGCACGACGCCCCGGGCACCGAGGCCGCGAAGCGGTCCATGGCCTCGAGGACCTCGGCCGGCGTGCGGCCCTCGTAGAGGAGGGCGCGGCTGGCGCTGCGCAGCTGGCCCATCGCCGTGGCGGCGTCGAGGCCGTGGCCGACGCAGTCGCCGACGACCAGGCCACGGCGGCCGTCGGGCAGGGCGATCACGTCGTACCAGTCGCCACCGACCGAGAGGTTGCCGACGGCCGGCAGGTAGCGCGCCGCGACGGTCGGGATGTCCGAGGCCGGCAGCATCATGGCGTTCTGCAGCGTGTCGCTGATGTGGCGCTGCTCGCCCAGCTCCACGGAGCGCCGGTAGGCGTTCTCCACGGCGGTGCCGAGGGTCCCGGCCAGCAGCTCCACGAACGCCCGGTAGTCGTGGTCGAACGGTCGCGCCTCGCTCAGGCCGACCACCAGCACGCCGCCGGTGGCGACGTCGCCGATCGGCAGGGCGACCCGCCGGGCCGGTCGGCCTTCGGTCCACGCGTCGTCCAACACCGTCGCGCCGGTGAGCGAATCGATCTCCTGGAGCGTCGCCCGGGGGGTCATGTCGGCGGGCGCCCGGTGGGTGGCGGCCACCAGCACCAGCTCCTCGCCGGCGCGGAGGTGGACCTCGGTGGAGGTCACGTCGTCCGGGAACCGGGCGATGGCGGCGACGGCCCGCACGCACAGGTCGGTGATCTGGCCGCCCGCCACCAGCTGGGCCGAGAGGGCGGCGAAGGCGGCCAACCGCCGCTGGGCGATGATGAGGCCGGTCGTCTCGGTGACCGTGTCGAGCACGCCGCCGATGGCGCCGTCGTCGTCGGGGATCGGGCTGTAGGAGTAGGTGAAGTAGGCCTCCTCCAGGTAGCCGTTCCGGTCGACGTGGAGGCGCTGGTCCTCGCGCCACGTCGACTCGCCGGTCGTCATCACCTGCTCGAAGAGGGGGCCGACGACGTCCCAGATCTCCGGCCAGATCTCCTTCGCCGGCGCGCCGAGGGCCCGGGGGTGCTTCTCGGTGCCGAGGATCACCGCGTAGGCGTCGTTGTAGATCTTTATGAGGTCGGGGCCCCACACGACGAGCATCGGGAACTGCGAGGTGAGGCAGATGCCCACGGCGACGCGCAGGGCGATGGGCCACGCCTCGGGCGGGCCCAGCGGCGTGGCGGCCCAGTCGACCTCGGCCGCGCGCCGGCCCATCTCCGAGGCGCCGCGGTGGCGCTCGAGCCAGGTGGTGGTCGGCTCGGCGCCAGGGACAGGTTGCATGCTCATCTCGGATCGTCCCCACCAGCGCCGCACGGCCCCGTCACGATACGACAGGGGGTGGGTGCCACCGCCAGCCGACCGCCGCAGGGACGGCCCGGCGCCCACGTGGGCGACCGGCTCTACCATCGCCGCCCATGCCACCCCCTCCCACCGCCACCACGGCCGGCGAGCTGGCCGCGCGCCTGACCTCGTTCGTGGTCGGCGCCCTCGAGGCCGCCGAGCGCCGTCACCTGCGGGGCTGGCGGATCCCCCGGACCTTTGCCGGCCACGCCGTCGGCGCCGACGTGCGCGCCGACGTGTGCTTCACGCTGCACCACCTCGCGACCGCTGGTGTCGAGGAGGTGGCGGGCGAGCCGGTCGACGCCGTGCTCACCCGGTTGCTGGCCGAGGTGGACGGCCGCTCGACGCACACGTTCTTCTCGTACCGGATCGCCGAGACGCTGCTGCGCCACGGGCCCTTCGCCGGCAACCCCCTGCTGGCCGGGCTCGACGACGCCCAGCGCGAGCAGGTGGCGATCGCCGTCGACAGCTCGGACTGGCTGGAGCTGCTCGACGCGGGCGTGCTCCCGCGCAACTACGCCGGCGTCCTCTCGCGCTGCGAGCTGGGTCGGGTGCAGCTGGGCCTGGTGGAGGACACGTCGCGCCTCGACGACCTCGTGGAGGGCGTCGGTCGGGTGCTCGGCGAGAACCGCCACGGCGCCCTCGACGACTCCAACGACCGCATCGGCCGCTACGA
>DATAGR010000393.1:0-2202 GCA_036263575.1 Aquihabitans sp.
GCGGTCGCCCGCCGCCCCCCGCTCGGCCGGGCCGGTGCCGCCGCCGCCGGCATCGTGCTCGACCGGTTCCTCGGCGAGCCGCCCGTGCGACCGCATCCCGTGTCGCTCTTCGGGCGGCTCATGCGCGCCGCCGAGCACCGCCGCTGGGCCGACCGGCGGGCCCGTGGCGCGGCCCACGCCGCGCTCGGCACCGCGGTCGGCACCGCCGCAGGCGCCGGGCTCGGCGCCACCGCCGCGACCTACCTGGCCGTCGCCGGCCGGGCCCTCGACGGCGCCGCCGGCGACGTCGACGCCGCCCTGCACGCCGACGACGTCGAGCGGGCCCGGGCCCTGCTGCCCGCGCTGGTCGGGCGCGACCCGTCCAGCCTGGGGGCCGACGAGATCGCCCGGGCCACGGTGGAGTCGCTCGCCGAGAACACCGTCGACGCCGTGGTCGCGCCCGCCCTGTGGGCGGTGGCGCTGGGCGGCCCGGGCGCCCTCGGCTACCGGGCGGTAAACACGCTCGACGCCATGGTCGGCCACCGCTCCCCCCGCTACGAGCGCTTCGGCTGGGCCAGCGCCCGCCTCGACGACGTCGCCAACTGGGTGCCGGCCCGGGTGACCGCCGCCCTCGTGGTGCTCGTCCGCCCGGGGGCCGCCGCATCGGTGCGTCGCGCCGTGCGCGAGGACGCGCCGGCCCACCCGTCCCCGAACGGCGGCGTGGTCGAGGCCGCGTTCGCCGCCGCGCTGGGCCTGCGGCTCGGCGGCGCGAGCCGGTACGGGGACCGCCACGAGGAGCGCCCGACGCTCGGCGACGGGCGCCCGGTCGCGCCCGCCGACATCGCCGCCGCCCGCCGCCTCGCCCGTGACGTCCAGCTGGCGCTGGCCGCGGTCCTGGCCGCGGTCCAGCTGGCCGCCCACCTCGGCCGCCGCCGCCCGAGGGGCCCGGCCCGATGAGCGCCACGCCCACGCCTCGGCCGGCGATCGACCTCCCCCCGCCCGGCGCCCACGGCGGCGACGGGGCGCGGGTCGCGGAGGCGCTCGGCATCGACGTGGCCGACGTGCTCGACCTGTCCGCCTCGCTCAACCCGGTGGCGCCCGACGCCGCTGCGATCGCGGCCCACCACCTCGGCGCCCTCCGCCGCTACCCCGACCCCACGCGAGCCACCGCCGTGCTCGCCGAGCGGCTGGGCGTCGACCCGGACCGGGTCCTGCTCACCAACGGCGGGGCCGAGGCGATCGCCCTGGTCGGCGCCGAGGTGGGCGGCACGGTCGACGAGCCCGACTTCTCGCTGTACCCGCGCACCCCGGCGCCGGGGACGACGGCCAGCGGGCCCGCGCCGCGCTGGCGCAGCAACCCGCACAGCCCGTCGGGCCGCCTGGCCGACCCGGCCGACGTCGCCGGCGTCTGGGACGAGGCGTTCTGGCCGCTGGCGACCGGCACGTGGACCCGCGGCGACCACCGCACCGGGGCCGTCGTGGTGGGCTCGCTCACCAAGCTCCTCGCCTGCCCGGGGCTCCGCCTGGGCTACGTGCTGGCCCCCGACGGCAGCAAGGGCGACCGCCTCCTCGCCGCCGTGCGCGCCGCCCAGCCGGGGTGGTCGGTCGGCGGGCTGGCGTGCGAGGCGCTGCCCGACCTCCTCGACGCGGTGGACCTGCCGGCGTGGACGACCGAGATCGCCCGCCTGCGCACCGAGCTGCGGACGCTGCTCGAGGCGCACCGCCTCCGGGTCGAGGCCGCCGACGCCCCCTGGGTGCTGGTCCGCGACGCCGGGCACCTGCGCACCGCCCTCGCCGCCCACGCCGTCGTCGTGCGCGACTGCGCCAGCTTCGGCCTGCCCGGCACGGTCCGCCTCGCGGTGCCGGACGACGCCGGGCGCGCCCGCCTGGCCGCCGCGCTGGCGGCGATCGCGTGAGCGCGACCCCCCGCTGGGCCGGCCTGCGCGGCGCGCTCATGGTCTGCGGGACGACGTCGGACGCGGGCAAGAGCCAGGTCGTCACCGGGCTCTGCCGGCTGCTCGCCCGCGAGGGCGTGCGGGTGGCGCCGTTCAAGGCCCAGAACATGGCGAACAACAGCTACGTCACGCCGTCGGGCCACGAGATCGGCCGGGCCCAGGGCGTGCAGGCGCTGGCTGCCGGCATCGAGCCCGAGGTGGCGATGAACCCGGTGCTGCTCAAGCCGACGGGCGACCGCACCAGCCAGGTGGTGGTCATGGGCCGTCC
>DATAGR010000394.1:0-4659 GCA_036263575.1 Aquihabitans sp.
GGTGGCCCAGACGGCGAGCGACGGGAAGGCGGCGGGGACGAACCGTCGCGTGGCCCAGAGCTGGTCCGGCGTGATGTTCGGGTCGTACCAGTAGACGGCGCTGCCGCCCAGGCACAGCACGAGCAGGCCGACGAGCGCGGCATCGGCCGAGCCGCGCAGCGCCCGCCACGTGGCGACGACGATCGCGCCGATCGCCGCAGCCAGCGCCGGCGCGCCGAGGTACCAGGCCATCCACCGCAGCGAGTCCTCGGCGTAGCTCCGGTCGGGTTCGATCGGCAGGCCGGTGCGCTCCTGGATCTTGGCCACGCCGCTGAGGACGAGGTCGAGCTGCGCGTCGCCCAGCTGCGGCCGGACGAGCCAGCCGAAGAGGAGCGCCCCGCCCACGACCGCGGCGCCGGCCCACGCCGCCGGCCGCGACCAGCGGTGGGCGAGGTCCCGGCCGGCGGGCCATGCCGACCACAGCGCCAGCCCGACTGCGCTGAGCGCCACGGAGGCCACGAGCCCGGTGCGCAGCTGGCCGAGCTGGTCGGCCAGGTCCCGCTCGTACGCGCCCGTCCGTGCCACGAGGTCGTACCAGCCGACGGCCCCGACCGCAGCGGCGGTGGCGAGCACCGCGGCCCAGGTCTGCGCCCGGCGGGTCCGCTGGGCCCGGTCCGACGCCAGCGCGATGGAGACGGCGGCCAGGGGCGGGACGAGGGCGACGTAGAGAAGCGCGTCGATCCGGGTGCAGACCACCGCGCCCAGGAGGAAGCCGCCGACCGCGCCGGCGGCCGGCCGAGGTCGGTCGTGGAGGCCGAGGAGCACGAGCACCGCTCCCCACAGGAGCGCGGTGGCGAACGGCTCGGAGTACGTGTTGCGAGCGACGTAGAGCAGCGGGGTGCACGCGCCGAGGACGGCCGGTGCCAGCAGGGCGACGAGCGGCCGCCCGGTCGCCCGGACGGCGACGGCGTAGATCGCGAGGAGCGCCAGGCCCGCCGCGAGGGCGGGCAGGCGGAACAGGAGGCGGTGGCCGCCGAGGTCGTAGGCGGCGGCGAGGGCCACGGGCGCCAGGTGGTTGAACTGGGTCTCCAGCTCGCCGGACTGCTGCACCTGGTCCGGCGGCGCGCCGGGCGGCGCCGGCGGCGGCGTGCCGACGTCGTAGACCGCTGCGCCCGCGAAGCGCAGCCCGGCGACGTCCTCGAACGCGCCGTCGCGGGCGTCGATCTCGAGGGTGCCCTCGTCGGCCAGCCACCGCGCCGTGGTCATGTACGACCCGGGGTCGCGCTCCAGGACGACGTTCTGCGAGGGCGTGGCGCCGGCGAAGGCGGCGAAGGCGGCGGCGAGCACCAGCGCGATGGCCGCACCGGCGTGGGCGGGCCGCGACGCGGGGCCGGTCGGTCGGCCCCGCACCAGCACGGCGACGCCGAGCGCGGCCAGCGGCAGCCCGAGCAAGAGGGCGAGGTCGGTGCGGTAGCGGCCGGCGACGGCGAGCAGCAGACCGATGGATCCGACGGCGGCCAGGGCGAGGCACGCGCCGAGGGTGCCGAGCTCGAACCAGCGCGGGGCCCGGCGAGCCGCCTGCGCCTGCGCCTCGGGCACCGACGGCGCGACGGGCGCGACCGGGCGCGGTTCCCCCTGCGTGGGCGTCACCTCGCGGCGGAGGTGCGGGCGCCGCCAGGGCCCCACCGACGACAGCCTCGGACCCGGTGCACGGGGGGTGAACCTACTGCGTGGCGGTGTGGCCGCCCGGCCACTCGGGCGGTCAGCCGTCACCCGATGGGGGATCGCCCAACCGGCGGCGGCCGGCCACCAGAATCGGACCATGGACGTGTTGGTCTGCGCCACGCAGGTGCCGCTGCGGCCGCACGGGCCCCCCTCGGCCACCGAGGAGCTCGTCGCCGACCTCGTCGGCGCCCTCGACGGCGCCGGCCACCGGGCCGAGGCGGTCCTCGTCCCCGCCGCACGCGACCAGGAGCGCCTGCTCGACGCCGCGCTGGCGTGGCGCCTGATCCCGCTCGACGCCGACCTCGTCATCGCCGTCGACTTCCCCGCCTACTTCGCCCGCCACCGCCGCAAGGTGGCGTGGCTCGCCGACCACGACCGGCGCGACCTGCACGCCGGGCTGGAGCCGGGCCCGGACCCCGACCTCGACCGCACGTGGGCCGACGACCTCCGCCAGGTGGTCGACTGGGACATCCGGGCGCTGTCCGAGGCCCGCCAGCGGTTCGCGGTCTCCGACCAGGCCGCCGACCGCGTGCGCCGCCAGTGCGGGCTGTCCGTGGCCACGCTGCCCGCGCCGCCCCCGTTCGCCGAACACCTCCGGCCCCGGCGCGGCGGCCGTGGCGCCCACGTCCTCCACGTCGCCCGGCCGGGGGTCGACGAGCGCGCCGGGCTGTTCCTCGCCGGCATGGCCGCGGCCTCGCGCCAGGTGCCCGGCGTCGTCGCCTGCCTGGGCCGATCGCCCGGCAGCGTGCCCGGCGACCTCGAGCGCCTGCAGCTGGGCCGCCGGGTCCAGGTGGTGCGCTCCGTCCGCCCGCCGGCCCTCGTCGACCTCTTCGCCGAGGCCATCGCCGTCGTCCACGCCCCGGTCGGCGCCGACCAGGCCCCCGTCACGCTCCAGGCCTTCCGGGCCGGCGTCCCCGTCATCACGACCGCCGACAGCGGCCCGGTCCTCGAGTGGGTCGAGCACGGCGTGACCGGCCTCGTCACCGACGGCACTGCTCGCGCCGTGGGTGCGGCGATCGACCGGCTCGTCGCCGACCCCGACCTCGCCGGCCGCATGGGCGCCGCCGGTCGGGCCCGCGTGGCCGACCTCGGCTGGGAGCGCGTCGTCGGCAGCCTCACCGCGGCGGCGGGGCGGTGACCGCCGTGCTCGCGCTGGCGGCCACGCCGTCGACGGCCCGCCGGGCCGTGCCCTTCCTCGGCGTCCTCGGCATCGGCACCGAGGTCGTCTCCTGGCATCGGGCCTCGGCCGCCACGCTGCCGTCGCCCGCCGCCGTGCTGGCCACGAGCACCTCGGTGCTGCCCGAGCTGCCCGCCGTCCCGATCGCGGTCTGGGTCGACGACCTCCGCTCGTTGCGGCGGGCGCACGACCACGACGTCGAGGTCGCCCTGTCGTCGTCGCCCGAGCTGATCGACCACGGGGCCGTGCCGGTGCCGCGGAACGGCGTGCAGGTCGGTCGTTGGCCCGTGCTCCCCCCGGTCGCCCGTGCCCGCCACCGTCGGGACCTCGACCTGCCCGACGACCTGGTGGTCGCCATCGACCACCCGGTCGCCACCGACGACGTCGTGACCGCCCTGGCCCTGGCCGCCGCAGCCGTCGTGACCGGGCCGCTGCTCCCGCTCGCCCTGGCGCTGGGCACACCGGTCGTGACCGGCCCCGACTCCGCCCGTCGCCACGGCATCGAGGCCGGCGTGGAGGCCGAGGTGGCCGCCGACCCCGTCGCCGCCGACGCCGCCGCCCGCTCGCTGGCCCGCTACGAGCTCGGCGCCGCCGCCCTCTCCCGGCGGGGCCGCCGCTTCGCCGAGCACCACCTGGACCTCGACCGCCCGGCGGCGGCCGTCCGCCAGCGGCTCGGCCTCGCCGCGGTGGCGGCCCGTGGCGGCGCCGGCCGGCTCCGGGACCGGCTCGACGAGCTGGCCACGCCCGTCGACGCCCGCATCCGCACCCGTGCCCTCGACGCCACCGCCGCCCTGACGGGCCCCCCGCCGTCCCACCCCGCGCCGTCCCACCCCGCGCCGTCCCACCCCCACGAGAGGCCGCACCCATGACCCACCCCGCCATCGACGTCGACGCCGTCTCCCGCCTCCGTCGCCAGCTCGGCCGCGCCGAGCCCCGCCTGGTCGCCGTGCCGACGCCGGCGCCGGCGGCGGTCGCGCCCGTGCCGACCACGAGGGCCCGCGCCCTCGCGTCGCGGCTCGCCGCGCCGGTGGTGGCCCGAGCGCGCGAGGAGCTGGCCCGGGCCGCCCGCGGCGAGCTGGCGGCACTGCACGCCGAGATCGACGACCTGCGCGAGCAGCTCGACCGGACCCGCACGACCCACGCCGCCGAGATCGCCGTGCTCCACGAGCAGCTCCGGGAACGGCCCTGAGCGCACCGGGCCCGGCGGGGCGCCCGCTCACGGTGGCCGTCGACGCCACGGCGCTGCTCGACCGGCCGACCGGCATCGGGGTCTACGTCGGCGAGCTGATCCGCGGGCTCGCCGGTCGCACCGACCTCGACGCCCGCGCCTTCGCCGTGTCGCTGCGGGGGCGTGGCCGCCTCGCCGGCGTCGTCCCGGCCGGCATGCCCGCACGGTCCCGGCCCCTCCCGGCGCGCCTGGCCCGGGCGGCCTGGCAGCGGGCCGACCGCCCGACCTCGGCGTGGCTCGCCGGGCGCACCGATGTCGTCCACGGCCCCAACTACGTGGTGCCGCCCGGTGGCGGCGCGGTGGAGGTCGTGACGGTCAGCGACCTGAGTGCCCTCCACTTCCCCGAGATGTGCAGCCCCGACGTCCTCCAGTGGCCCGGGCTGCTCGAGCGGGCCCTGCGCCGGGGCGCCTGGGTGCACACCATCAGCGAGTCGGTCGGCGACGAGGTGCGCGAGCGCCACCCGGGCGACGCGGACCGGGTGGTCGCCGTGCCGCTCGCCGTCCGCCGCCCCGCCGGGCCCACGCCCGCCACCGACGCGGCGAGGGGGCG
>DATAGR010000395.1:0-6072 GCA_036263575.1 Aquihabitans sp.
CTTGCCCTCGTCGACCTTGGCCGTCCCGAACGTCTCCACCAGCAGGGAGATCGGGTGGGCCACGCCGATGGCGTAGGCGACCTGGACCTCGGCCCGGTCGGCGGCGCCGGCGGCCACCAGGTTCTTGGCGACCCAGCGCCCGGCGTAGGCGGCCGAGCGGTCGACCTTCGACGGGTCCTTGCCCGAGAAGGCGCCGCCGCCGTGGCGGGCCATGCCGCCGTAGGTGTCGACGATGATCTTGCGCCCGGTGAGGCCGACGTCGGCGTGCGGGCCGCCCAGCTCGAACTTGCCGGTGGGGTTGACGAGCACCCGGAAGTCGTCGTCGGCGAAGCGCTCGGGCAGCGAGGGACGGATCACGTGCTCGATCAGGTCGGGCTTGATCGTGGTCTCGGCGTCGATGCCAGGCTGGTGCTGGGTGGAGATGAGCACCGTGGTCAGCGCGACGGGCGTGTTGCCCTCGTACTCGAACGTGACCTGGGTCTTGCCGTCGGGGCGGAGGTACGGGAGGATCCCGGCCTTGCGGACCTCGGCCAGGCGGGCCGAGAGCTTGTGCGCCAGCCAGATCGGCAGCGGCATGAGGTCCTCGGTCTCGTTGCAGGCGTAGCCGAACATCATCCCCTGGTCGCCGGCGCCCTGGCTGTTGAGGGCGTCCTCGCCGGCGGTGCCGGTGCGGGTCTCGAAGGCGGTGTCCACGCCCTGGGCGATGTCGGGCGACTGCGGGTCGATCGAGGTGATGACGCCGCAGGTGTTGCCGTCGAAGCCGACCATGGCGTTGTCGAAGCCGATGGCGTTGATGGTCTCGCGGACGACCTTCGGGATCTCGACGTAGGCGCTGGTGGTGATCTCGCCGGCCACCACGGCCAGGCCGGTGGTGATCAGCGTCTCGCAGGCCACGCGGGCCATGGGGTCCTGGGTGAGGATCGCGTCGAGCACGGCATCGGAGATCTGGTCGGCCATCTTGTCGGGATGGCCCTCGGTGACGGACTCCGAGGTGAAGGTCCAGCGGCTCACGTGTGCTCCTTGTGCTCGCGCGTTGCGTGTGGTCGAAACGGGACCGTGGTCACCGGTCGGAAGAACCGGTGGACTGTAGGCGGTGGGCCACGACAGCGTCGAACACCGCATCGGCCACCGCGGCCTTGCTGGCGAGGGCGATCTCGCGTGGTTCGGCGGTGGTCGCGTAGATCGTCACGGCGTTGGTGTCGTGCTCGAACCCGGTGGCCGGCGCCGAGACGTCGTTGGCCACGAGCAGGTCGACCCGCTTGGCCGCCAGCTTGGCCTGGGCGTTGGCCGCCACGTCGGTGGTCTCGGCCGCGAAGCCCACCAGCGTCTGGCCCGGCGCCTTCGAGGCGCCCAGCCCGGCGAGGATGTCGACGGTCGGCTCCAGGCGGATCTCGGGCGTGCCGGCCGACTTCTTGAGCTTCTCGCCGGCCACGACGACGGGTCGGAAGTCGGCCACGGCGGCGGCCATGATCACGATGTCGGCGGCCGGTGCCGCCTCCCCCACGGCGGCGTGCATCTGGGCGGCGGTCTCGACGGCCACGACCTGGACCCCGCCCGGTGCCGCGCCCGGTGCGGTGGTGACGAGCGTGACCTCGGCGCCCCGCCGGGCGGCGGCGGCGGCGAGGGCGTGACCCTGCTTGCCCGAGGAGCGGTTGCCGAGGAAGCGGACCGGGTCGATCGGCTCGCGGGTGCCGCCGGCGGTGACCACCACCGTCAGGCCGGTGAGGTCGGGCGGGATGAGGGCGGCCTCGACCGCGGCGACGATGCGGGCCGGTTCGGCGAGCCGGCCGTGGCCGATGTCGCCACCGGCCAGGCGCCCCGACTCCGGTGCCACCACGTGGACGCCCCGGGACCGCAGCGTGGCCAGGTTGTCCTGGACCGCCGGGTGCTCCCACATCTCGGTGTGCATGGCCGGGCACACCACGACCGGTGCCCGGGTGGCGAGGAGGGTCGCGGTGAGGAGGTCGGCCGAGCGGCCGGCGGCGTAGTCGGCGAGGAGCCGAGCGGTGGCCGGGGCCACGACCACGACGTCGGCCCCCTGGCCGAGCCGCGTGTGCGGGATGGGGCTGGCCTCGTCCCACAGCGAGGTCTGCACCGGCTCGGAGGCCAGCGCCGAGAGGGTGGTCGCACCGACGAAGCGCCCGGCGCCGGCGGTCATGATCGGCGCCACGTGGGCGCCGGCGTCGACGAGCCGGCGGCAGACCTCGACGGCCTTGTAGGCGGCGATGCCCCCGGTGACCCCGAGGACGACCCGCGAACCGCTCAGCATGTGGGGTGGAGGTGCGTTCGGATCAGTTGCCGTCGTCGGCGGCGGCCGCCGCGATGGCGTCGGCCTCGGCCTGGGCCTCGGCGGCCAGCGCCTCGGGATCGATCTGCACGGCCTCGATCTTGTCGGCGGCGATCTCCTCGAAGGCGATCGACAGCGGCTTGCGGGCCACCGAGGTGACCTGCGGCGGGACGAGCTGGCCGAGCCCGTCGCCCAGCTGCCCGAAGTACGAGTTGATCTGGCGCGCCCGCTTGGCCCCGAGGGTCACGAGGCGGAACTTGGAGTCGGCCCGGTCGAGGAGGCCCTCGATGGGCGGGTTCATCATCGTGTCGTGCTGCCAGGTCATGGTGGCGTACCGATCCTCGGTCAACGTCGCAGGGGAACGGTCGAGCGTACCAACCGGACCACCGCACGGGCGAGACGGTGGCGATCACCGGGCGGCGGGGCCCGGCCGTGGCACCGCCTGCGGGTCGATCCGTGCCAGCGTGTGGAGGGCGCCCACGGCGGGTGCCGGGTGGGGCGGCGCCGGTCACGGCCCCGCACCGCCCCGTCCGAAAGGCCAACCCCGATGCGACCCACCCCAGCGCACCGGCTGCTGACCGCAGCCGCGCTCGCCCTCCTCCTCACCGCCGGCCTGGGCGCCTGCGGTGGCGACGACGACGACGCCGCCCCCACCACGACCGAGGCGGCGAGCACGACAGCGGCCGACGCCGGCGAGGGGACCTCCGAGGAGGACACCGAGGACGGCGACACCACCACCACGGCCTCCGAGGAGGACGGGGACGAGACCTCGACGACCGAGGGCGGCGGGTCCGGGTCCGCCGACCGGCAGGCCTACGTCGACGCCCTCACCGCAGCGCTGACGTCCGACGGCGAGGGCCTCTTCGAGCCGGCGCAGATGGCGTGCCTGGGCGAGGCGTTCGTGGACACCATCGGGGTCGAGGAGCTGCAGGCGGCCGACATCTCGCCCGAGCAGTTCGCCGAGCAGGACGGCGAGTCGCTCGAGCCGCTCGGCCTCACCGAGGACGACGCCAACGAGCTCTACGACCAGTACGCCACGTGCGAGATCGACCTCCAGAGCGCCTTCAACACGTTCCTGACCTCCGACGGCCAGGTCACGCCCGAGCAGCAGGCGTGCGTCGACCGCTACGCGACCGACGACAGCTTCCGCCGGTCGTTCGTGGCCGACATCCTTGGCGAGGAGCTCGCCGACGATCCGCTCGAGAAGGCCGGTGAGTGCGTCGGCTTCTGAGCCGCTGACGGCCAGGCCCGGGTCGGCGACCGCCGGCCCCGCGGCGCTCAGGCCCGCACCGCCGTGACCACCGCGTCCACCAGCTCCTCGGGCCCCACGTCGGTGCTGTCGAGCACCAGGTCGTAGACCGAGAGGTCGGTCAGGTCGATGTCGTAGTAGCCGAGGTAGCGGGCCCGCTCGGAGGTCTCCCGCGTGCGGTTGTGGGCCAGGGCCTCGTCGACGTCGTGGCCGTCGCGGCCCCCGACCCGGCGGGCCCGCTCGACCTCGTCGCACCGGATCCAGACCTTGAGGCCGTCGAGGCCGGCCCGGTGCACCAGCCAGCCCGACAGGCGGGACTCCAGCAGCACGTCGCCCTGGTGGGCCCGTTCGGTGAGGCGGTCGTCGAGGGCCCGGTCGATCTTCTCGTCGTGCTCGGCGAGGGCGGCGTAGGCGGCGAGGCTCATGCCCTGCTCGGCCGCCACCGTCCGGAACACCGTGCCGCCGTCGAGGTGGTCGAGGCCCAGCTCGGCCGCGACCAGCTTGGCCACCGTGCTCGTGCCCGAGCCCGGCAGCCCCGACAGGGTGACCAGCACCGTCAGGAGAAGGCGGCGAGCAGCGCCTCGCGCTGCTGGGCGCCGAGGCCCCGCACGCGGCGGGTGTCGGCGATGCCGATCTCCTCCATGGTGCGCCGGGCCTTGACCTTGCCGACGCCCGGGAGGGACTCGAGCACGGCGAGCACCTTGGTCTTGCCGACCAGGTCGTCGGTCTCGCCCTGCTTGAGGACCTCGGCGAGGGAGATCGAGCCCATCTTCAGTCGTTCCTTCAGCTCGGCGCGAGCCCGACGGGCGGCGCCGGCCTTCTCGAGCGCCGCGGCGCGCTGTTCGGGGGTGAGGGAAGGAGGCTGTGCCATGGGCAGACCCTACTCCTGCCTGGTCCCGGCGTCTCAGAGGGGTGTCGGGCCGACGCTCAGAGCGTCAGGGACTCGACCAGGTCGGCGGCGGCCACCACCGGGTCCGGCGCCTCGGTCACGGCCCGGCCGATGACCAGCAGGTCGGCCCCGGCGTCGAACGCCTCCTGCGGGGTGGCCGCCCGGGCCTGGTCGTGCACCGGGGTGCCCGCCGGGCGGATCCCGGGCGTGACGATGGTGAGGCGGGGGCCGAGCTGGCGGGCCTCGCGCACGTCGCCGACGGCGCAGATCAGCCCGTCGCAGCCGGCCTCGAGGGCGATGGCCACCCGCTTTGGGAGGATGTGGGCGGGGGCGTCGCGGTCGCTGGTGAGCACGGTGACGGCGAGGGCCGAGGGCTGCGAGAGCCCGGCGCTCGACGCGCCCTCCCGCAGGCCGTCGACGCCGGCGCGCAGCATGTCGACGCCGCCGAAGGCGTGCATGGTGGTGTAGGTGGCGCCGAGCGAGCCGAGCACGCGCGCCGCCTTGCCCACCGTCGTTGGGATGTCGTGCAGCTTGAGGTCGACGAAGACCTCGTAGCCCAGCTCGGCCATCGTCTCGATGGCGTCGGGCCCGGCGGCGCTGAAGAGCTCCAGGCCGACCTTGGCCACCCCGAACCAGGGCCGCAGCGTCTGGGCCAGGCGACGGGCCACCACCAGGTCGTCGACGTCGATCACCACGGCCAGGCGCCGGCGGACGTCATGGTCCGCCGCCACCAGCGGCTGGTCAGGTGCGGCGCTGTCCATGAATCGCTCCGATCAGATCCCCCAGGTCACGAACACCGTGACGCCGGCACCAGTCAACCAGTTCCACGGCGACCCGACCGGGAGCGCGCGGATCGGCGAACGTCGCCGTGCCGACCTGCACGGCTGATGCACCGGCCACGAGCAGCTCGGCGGCGCTCTCGGCGTCGGCCACCCCGCCGGCGCCGACGATGGGCACCAGCGGCCGCGCCGCGGCGACGTCGTGCACGGCCCGCACGGCCACCGGGTGCACCGCGGGGCCCGACAGCCCGCCACCGCCGTTGCCGAGCCGGTAGGTGCGGGTGACCGGGTCGATGGCCATGCCCATCACCGTGTTCACGAGGGTGACCGCCTCGGCCCCGCCGCGCACGGCCGCGTCGACGATCGGCACCAGGTCGCCGGCGTTGGGGCTGAGCTTGGCCCAGCGGGGGCGGCCGCAGCCGGCCGTGACCGCCATGGCCGCCTCGGTGGCCTCGGCCGAGTGGGCGAACATCCCGGAGCGGTCCTCGACGTTCGGGCAGCTCAGGTTGACCTCGACGGCGACCACGCCCGCCGGCGCGTCGGCGAGGAGGTCGGCGGCGCGGCGGTAGTCGTCGACGGAGCGGCCCCAGATGCTGGCCACCACCGTGGCACCGGCCTCGAGCAGCGGCGGCAGCTCGTCGGCCAGCCAGGTGGCCACGCCCGGGCCCTGGAGGCCCACGGCGTTCAACATGCCGGCGGTCGCCTCGTGGACCCGGGGTGCGGGGTTGCCCGGCCACGGGTCGGCCGACACCGACTTGGTCACGACCGCGCCGAGGCCGGCGAGGTCCAGGTACGGCGCCAGCTCGGCGCCGTGGCCGGCGGTGCCCGACGCCGTCAGGACCGGGTTGCGCAGCTCGACGGAGCCGAC
>DATAGR010000396.1:0-5352 GCA_036263575.1 Aquihabitans sp.
GAGGTCGGTGGCCAGGCGGCGGGCGACGGTCGACTTGCCCGACCCGGCCGGCCCGTCGATGGCGATGACGGTGAGGGCTGACGGGTCGGGGGTGGCGTCGGGCACGGGAGGATCCTAGGGCTGGCGGGTCGCGGCGGAACCCGTCCGCAGCCGGTCGAGCAGGGCCCAGTAGCCGGGGAACGTCTTGGCCACGCAGCCCGGCCCGGCGATCTCGATCCCGGGCGTGACCAGGCCGAGGAGGGCGAAGCTCATGGCCATGCGGTGGTCGTCGTAGGTCTGCACCACGGCGGGTCCCGGGGCGCCGGGCCGCACCGTCCAGCCGTCGGCGTCGACGGTGACGTCGACCCCGCACCGGCGCAGCTCGGTGGCCACCGCCTCGATGCGGTCGACCTCCTTGCGGCGGATGAACCCGATGCCGGTGATCGCCACCGGGTCGGATGCGAAGGGCGCCACCACGGCGAGGGTCTGCGCCGTGTCGGAGAGGTGCGTCAGGTCGAAGCGGCCGCCGCGCAGGGTGCCCCGCTCGGCCCGCACCTCGGTGCCGGTGGCGTCGGCCGAGACGTCGGCGCCCATGTCGGCCAGGACCCGGGCGAAGGCGACGTCGCCCTGGAGGGCGCCATCGGTCAGGCCGAGCACCTTGACGCGCCCCCCGCAGATGGCGGCGGCGGCGAGGGGGTACGAGGCCGCGCTGGCGTCGGGCTCGACGTCGTAGGCCCGGGCCCCGTAGCCGCCGGGCCTCACCACGAACGTCCGCTCGTCGGGGCGGCTGACCTCGGCCCCGAACGCCGCCATGACCGCCACCGTGAGGTCGACGTAGGGCCGCGAGACCAGGTCGGTGGTGAGCTCGACGCGCAGGCCGTCGGCCAGCACCGGGCCCACGAGCAGGAGGCCCGAGAGGAACTGGCTCGACGCGTCGCCGGGCACCGCCACCGTCCCGCCGCGCAGCCCGCCGCCCACGGTCGCGGGGAGGTGGCCGGGCTCGGCCCGCTCGTCGATCCGCGCGCCGAGGGCCCGCAGGGCCTCGAACGTGGTGTCCATGGGCCGGGCCCGCATCTGCGGGTGGGCGGTCACGTCGGTGGGGCCCTCGGCCAGGGCGAGCAGGGGCAGGGCGAAGCGAGCCGTCGTCCCCGACTGGCGGACGTCGACGGGCTCGGCGCTCCCGCCGACCTCGCCGCCGGCGCCGGTCACGGTGAGGCGCTCCCCCGCCGGGTCGGCGTCGATCGCGATCCCGAGGGCCCGCAGGACCCCGACCATGGCCTCGGTGTCGTCGGCGAAGAGCGCCCCGCTGAGCGTCGAGGTCCCCGAGGCCAGCGCCGCGCACACCAGCGCCCGGTTCGTGACCGACTTCGACCCGGGGACGCGCACGTCGGCGTCGAGCGGGCCCTCGACGGGCGCGACCGGGAGGGGGTCGGGCCGTGCCGACGGGTCGGAGGCCATCAGCCGAGCCGGTGGACCGTGGGCCGGTAGCCCCGGTCCACCAGGCCGGCGCGGAACGCCTCGGCCCTCGCGGTGTCGACGAGGAGGATCAGCACGCCGCGGTCGCCCTCGATCGAGTGGGTGACCTCGATGTCGGCGATGTTGATGGCGAGCTCGCTGGCGAGCGTGGACACCTCGGCGATGACGCCGTCCCGGTCGGGCACCGGCACGCGGACCTCGGCCACCTCCTCGGGTCGGGTGACCCGGTTGGGCAGGTTGCGCCGGGCGGCCTGGGCCCGTTCGAGGGTGGTCAGGAGCTGGTCGCGGTCGCTCGTCGCCACCATGGCCCGGAGGCGGGCCAGCTCCTCGGCCAGCCGGTCGATCACCTCGACGATCGCCGCCGAGTTCTCGTCGCAGATGTCGGGCCAGATGGTGGGCGTGCCGGCGGCGATGCGGGTCATGTCGCGGAAGCCGCCGGCGGCCAGCCGAAGCAGGGCGGCGTGCTCCTCGGCCCGCTCGTCGGCGATGCCCATGAGCGCCGCCGCGGTGAGGTGGGGCACGTGGGAGACGACGGCGACCAGGGCGTCGTGGCGCTCTGGTGCGAGGGCCACCACCTCGGCGCCGAGCAGGCGGACCACGGCCGCCACGGTGGCGTAGTGGTCCGAGTCGGTGCCCGCCACCGGCGTGAGGACCCACACCGCCCCCTCGAAGAGGTCCGGCGAGGCGCCGTCGACCCCGAGCTGCTCGGACCCGGCCATGGGGTGGCCGCCCACGAAGCGGGCGTCGTCGACCTCGGCGACGATCGACGACTTGACCGAGCCGACGTCGGTGACGACGCCGGCGGTCTCGGCCAGGGCCCGGCGCACCTCCCCCGGGACCGATCGGACCGGGGCGGCGACGAACGTGATGGCCGCCTCCGGGTCGACGCCGATGGCGTCGAGCACCCCGAGCTCGAGCGCCCGCGCCTCCGACGCCGGGTCGAGGTCGGTGCCGGTGACGTGCCACCCGCTGGCGCGCAGGGCCAGGCCGATGGACCCGCCGATCAGGCCGGTGCCGATGATGCTGGCCCGCTGGGGGCCGGTGAGGACGGCCACGGTGCCGCCCTAGCCGGGGAGGTCGTCGCGGAGGCTGACCGCGCCCTCGAGGTAGACGTGGTGGAGCTCGTGGCGCGGCCGTTCGGTCGTGAGGTGGGCCAGCACCCGGATGCAGCGCGGCATGGACCCGGGCACCGGGATCTCCCGGGCGCAGAGCAGGGGCACGTCGCCCAGCCCGATCGTGCGGGCGCCGGTGGCCGGGAACGCCGAGACGAGGTCCTCGGTGACGGTGAACCAGATGCTGATCAGGTCGTCGTGCGCGACGCCGTTGCGCTCGAACATCTCCCGCAGGAGCGCGACGGTGCGCTCGCTGATCTGATCGGCCGTGTCGGCGTCGACGGTGGTGGCGCCCCGGAGGGCGCGCACGGCTGCGGGCATCCGGCGATGCTACCGATCGGTCGGGTCGGGCCCCGCGCCCGGTGGGGACCCGGTGGCCACGGCCCGCTCGAGGGCGCGGCGCTCGGCGGCGGTCAGCTCCCGCCAGGTGCCGGGCTTGAGCCGGCGGTCGTGCAACGGGCCGACCCGGGTGCGGATGAGGCGCTCCACCGGGTGGCCGACGGCGTCGAGCATCCGCCGGACCTGGCGGTTGCGGCCCTCGTGGATGGTGAGCCGTACGAGCGTCGGCTCCACCAGCGCCACCTGGGCCGGAGCGGTCGGCCCGTCCTCGAGCTCCACGCCCTCGCGCAACCGGCGCAGGGCGGCCCGGCTGGGGCGGCCCCGGACCTCGGCCAGGTACTCCTTCTCCACGCCGTGGGCCGGGTGGGCGACGCGGTTGGCCAGCTCGCCGTCGTTGGTGAGCAGCAGCAGGCCCTCGGTGTCGAGGTCGAGGCGGCCGACCGCGAAGACCCGCGGCTCGGCGGGCACGAGGTCGACCACCGTCGGTCGGCCCTGGGGGTCCGATGCGGTGGTGACCACCCCGGCCGGCTTGTTGAGCAGGTAGTAGACGAGGTCGGGGCGCACGCCGATCGGCGCCCCGTCCACCTCCACCAGGTCGGCCTCGACGTCGACGCGCCGGCCGAGCACCGCCACCTCGCCGTTGACCGTGACGCGACCGTCCTCGATCAGCTCCTCGCAGGCCCGGCGGCTGCCCAGGCCGACGCGGGCGAGGACCTTCTGCAGGCGCTCCCCCGCGTGCTCCTCGACCATCAGGGACGGCCCGGCTCGGCGGACCCGTCCCCTCCCGGCTCCTCCGTCGCACCCTCGTCGGCGGCATCGTCGACGCGGTCCGCACCTCCGCCATCGGCGTCGCCGAGGTCGTGGGCGTCCGTGGGCTCGTGGGCTTTCGCGAGGTCGTCTGCGTCCGCCAGGTCGTCGAGGGCCCACGCCGGCGGCTGCAGGTCGTCGTCGGCCCGCAGGTCGATGTCGGCGGTGAGGTCGATGGCCGGCTCGGCCGGTTCGGGGCGCTCGGTGGGTGCGTCGACGCCGGCGGGTGCATCGTCGTCGAGCGGCAGCGGCTCGGGCGGGGCGGGGCGATCGGCCCGGAGGCTGCGCTCGAGGGCCTCCACCACCGCGGTGTCGGGGAACAGCTCGTTGAGCGGCGGGAGGTCCGAGAGGGCGTCGAGCCCCAGCCGCTCGAGGAACTCCCGGCTGGTGCCGAACAGCGTCGCCTGGCCCGGCCCGGGGTCGCGCCCGACCTCGACCACGTAGCCGCGCTGCTGGAGGGTGCGCATCACGCCGTCGACGTTCACCCCCCGGATGGCGGCGACCTGGGCGCGAGAGATGGGCTGCTTGTAGGCCACGATGGCCAGGGTCTCGAGGGCGGCCGAGGACAACCGGGCGCTCTGGCCCTCCAGCACGAACCGCTCGACGTAGGGCGCCAGGTCGGCGTGGCTCTGGAAGCGGTAGCCGCCGGCCACGCGGGCCAGGACGAACCCCCGGTGGTCGGCCTGGTAGGCGGCCTGGAGCTGGTCGCACAGGGCCTCGACCGACGACGGCGACATCTCGAGCAGCTGGGCCAGGAGGTGCGGGTCGACCGGTTCCTGGGCGACCATCAAGATGGCCTCGATGGCCCGGGCGGCCTCGGGCTGCACGGCCGCCTACCCCTCGTAGACGTCGATGCGGCCGGCCAGGTCGGCGAACACGGAGCGGTCGTCGTCGTCCGCCTCGCCCCCCAGCCAGCTGATCGTCAGGTCACCGAAGGTCGTGGGCTGGTCGAGGTCGATCATCCCCTGCTTGTAGAGCTCGAGCACGGCCAGGAACCGTACGACGACCTCCAGGCGCTCCACCAGCGCGCCGGTGAGGGCCCGGAAGGTGATCCGGCCGACGCGGGGCAGCTCGTCGACCAGCTCGGCCACCGCCTCGGTGACGCTCAGGCGCGACGGCGCCACGTGGTCGAGCTCGACCCGCAGGGCCGGTTTCGGCGTGACGGCCCGCACGAAGGCGGCGCGCAGGTCGTGGCCGGTGACGCCGGCGAGCAGGTCGGGGGCGAGGTCGAGGTAGCGCTCGTCGAGCCCGGCGGTGCGCGGGAACGACCGGCCGGCGTCGTCGGCCAGGCCGGCGAGCAGGACGGCGGCGTCCTTGAACGTCTTGCACTCGACCAGGCGGGCCAGCAGGAGGTCGCGCTCCTCCCAGAGGGCGAGCTCGTCGTCGAGGTCGACGTCGGCGTCCTCGGGCAGGAGGCGCCGGGTCTTGAGCTCCACCAGCGTCGCCGCGATGAGCAGGAACTCGGTGGCGACCTCGAGGTCGAGGTGCTCCATGCGGTCGAGCTCGGCGAGGTAGGCGTCGACGATGCGCGAGAGGGAGATCTCGTAGAGGTCGACCTGCTCACCGATGATCAGGTGCAGCAGGAGGTCGAACGGGCCCTCGAAGCCACTCGTCTGCACCTCGTAGGCCATGGGGGGCA
>DATAGR010000397.1:0-3467 GCA_036263575.1 Aquihabitans sp.
GAAGTACAGGTTCCACAGCCGATCGGCGAACGGCTCGGGGGCGCAGTAGGCGGCGCCCACCACGTCGTCGCGGTCCTCGACGACGAGCCACCGGTCGTCCGGCCTGGTGCCGTCGAGCGCCTCGCGCACCATCTCGTCGAAGAAGCCGACGTCCTCGGGGCCGAACATCTCGGTGTCCACGGCGATCCGCTGGATGGTCTCGATGTCGGCGGTGGTGGCGGGGCGGATCGGGTCGGTCACCTCCCGGTCCTAGCCGTCGGGCGACCACCCGGCGCAAGGGCTTTCGTCAGGCCTTCTTGAGCGGCGCCCAGGCGAGGAGGAGGACCTTCTGGCCGACCGTGGGGAAGTTGATCGTGATCTCGGTCTTGTCGCCGCTGCCCCGCAGGTCGAGGACCACGCCCTCGCCCCACTTGCCGTGGACGACGTCCTCGCCGACCCGGAAGCCGCTCGCCGACGGCGTCGAGGCGGACGCCGCCTGCCCGGCAGCCAGGGCCTGCTCCACCATGCGGTCACGGTTGGCCTGGCGGCGCTCCGACGAGATGCCGCTGCGCCGGTTCGGGCGGTCGCCCCAGCTCGAGGCCGAGGAGTCGCCGATCGACGAGTCGGCCCAGCTGCCCGAGCGGGACCCGCGCCGGTTGCCCTCGATGGCCTGCACCAGCCGCTGGGGGATCTCGTCGAGGAAGCGGCTCGGCGGGTTGTACTGCGTGGAGCCGTAGATGGTCCGGCTCCAGGCGTGGCTGAGGTAGAGGCGTTCCCGGGCCCGGGTGATGCCGACGTAGGCGAGGCGGCGCTCCTCCTCGAGCTCGTCGGGCTCCCCGATGGAGCGCAGGTGGGGGAAGATCCCGTCCTCCAGGCCGACGAGGAACACGGCCGGGAACTCCAGGCCCTTGGCCGAGTGCAGGGTCATGAGCACGACCTGCGAGTCGTCGTCGGGCACCTGGTCGGCGTCGGACACCAGGCTGACCTGCTCGAGGAAGTCGTCGACCGTCTCGACCTCTCGCGCCGAGCCGACCAGCTCGGCGAGGTTCTCCAGCCGGCCCTCGGCCTCCACCGAGTGCTCCTCCTGGAGCTCGGCCAGGTAGCCGCTGCGGTCGAGCACGACCTCCAGCAGCGCCGCCGGGCCGGCCTCGACCTTCTCGGCGGCCTCGTCGACCAGGGCGAGGAACGACTCGATGCCCTTCACCGCTCGGCCGGTCACGCCGGCCTCGGGCGCCCGGCGGAGCGCCTCCATGAACGTGTAGCCGTGCCCGGCGGCCCAGACGTCCAGCCGGGCCACGGTGGAGTCCCCGACGCCGCGCTTGGGCTGGTTCAGCACCCGCTTGACCGCCACCTCGTCCGCCGGGTTGACCACCGCCTTCACGTAGGCGAGGGCGTCCTTCACCTCGCGGCGGTCGTAGAAGCGGGTCCCGCCGATGACCTTGTAGGGGATGCCCCCGCGCAGGAGGTGCTCCTCGACCACGCGGCTCTGCGCGTTGGTCCGGTAGAAGACGGCGACGTCGCCCCAGCGCAGGTCGCCGGTGTCGTGGAGCTTCGAGATCTCGTGGACCACCCACTGGCCCTCGTCCGCCTCGTCGTCGGCGTGGTAGCGGATGATGGCGTGGCCGTCGCCCTCGTCGGTCCACAGCTCCTTCGGCTTGCGACCGAGGTTGTTGCCGATCACGGAGTTGGCGGCGTCGAGGATGGTCTGGGTCGAGCGGTAGTTCTGCTCCAGCACCACCACCGTGGCGTCGGGGAAGGCCTCCTCGAACTCCAGGATGTTGCGGATGTCGGCGCCGCGGAACCGGTAGATCGACTGGTCGGAGTCGCCCACCACGCACACGTTGCGGTGCTCGCCGGCCAGCTGGAGGACGAGCTCGTTCTGGACCCGGTTGGTGTCCTGGTACTCGTCGACCAGGACGTGGCGGAAGCGGCGGCGGTAGTGCTCCAGCGCCTCCGGCTGGGTGCGGAACAGCTCGACGGCGTTGCGGAGGAGGTCGTCGAAGTCCATGGCGCCGGCCTTGCGCAGGCGGGCCTGGTACTCGCGGTAGACGTCGGCCACCTTGCGCTCGAAGATCACCTGCGCCCGCTCGGCGTACGCCTCGACCCCGACGTCGTCGTTCTTGGCCGCCGAGATCATGGCGTGGACCTGCCGCGGCGGGAACCGCTTGGCGTCCAGGTTGAGGTCGCGCACGACGTAGCCGGTGAGGCGCTGGGCATCGGCCTGGTCGTAGATCGTGAACGACGACGGGAAGCCGAGGCGGTGGCCGTCGCGGCGCAGGATGCGGACGCACGCGGCGTGGAACGTGGACACCCACATCTTCTGGGCGACGGGCCCGACGAGCGCGCCGACCCGCTCGCGCATCTCCTGGGCCGCCTTGTTGGTGAACGTGATCGCCAGGATCTCGAAGGGCGAGCAGCCCTCCTCGATCAGGTAGGCGATCCGGTGCGTGAGCACCCGCGTCTTGCCCGAACCGGCGCCGGCCACGATGAGCAGCGGGCCCTCGGTGTGGGCCACCGCCTCCGCCTGGACCGGGTTGAGCCCCTCGAGCAGGGCGGAGCGGTGGGCGCGTTCCGGCATCGACGGCCACCCTACCGGCGGGGGGTGACACCGCTCCGGGGCGGACCGGCGGGCCGATGGAGCCTACGAGGCCGCCGGGGCGGGAAGAATGGGCTCATCGCCTCCCCCGCACCCGCGCCCGTCGGCCGCCGGGTCCCCTCGTCGTGAGCCGGGCCCAGAGCTCGTCGCGCCGCGCCGTGAAGCGCACGGTGCTCGTGGTGATCATGCTCTTCGTCATCTACTACCTGGTCCTCCCCCAGCTGGCCCGGGGGCGCGAGGCCGCCGACCTGATCGCCCGGGTCAACCCCTTCCTGCTGGTGCTGGCGGTCGCCCTCGAGATCGCGGCCCTGATCTCCTACACCGTGCTCACCAAGGTCACGCTGCCGGCCGAGCCGAAGCTCTCGCTGTTCACCATCTTCCGGATCCAGCTGGCCACCCGCTCGGTCACGAACCTCGTGCCCGGCGGGTCGGCGGCCGGCGGCACGCTAGGGTACCGGCTCTTCACCGAGGCCGGCGTGGCGCCCACCGCCGCCGGCTTCTCGCTGGCCACGGTGGGCCTCGGCTCGGCCGTCGTGCTGAACCTCATCCTGTGGCTGTCGCTGCTGGTCTCCATCCCGTTCAACGGGGTCAGCCCGATCTACGTCATCGCCGCGATCGTCGGCGTGCTCCTGCTGGCCTCGGCAGCGGCGCTGGTCTACCTCCTGATGGAGGGCCGCGACCGCGCCGAGCGGGTCCTGCGGGCCATCGCCCGCCGGATCCCCTTCGTCAACGAGGACACCGCCGCCCGCTTCATCCACCAGCTCGCCGACCGGCTCTACGACCTGGCCCGCCAGCCCGAGCTCATCCGCCGGGGCGTCATCTGGGCCACGGCCAACTGGATGCTCGACGCGGCCGCCCTGTGGGTCTTCCTCCGGGCGTTCGGTGAGTCCCT
>DATAGR010000398.1:0-8548 GCA_036263575.1 Aquihabitans sp.
GCCGGCTCGCCGGCCGCCTCGGTGAAGAAGTGCTCCAGGCCCCCGCCGGCCACGTGGGCCTGGCCGCCCGCCGACGCGATGACGAGCATCCGAGCGGTGTCCGACAGCACCCGGAAGGCGTGGGGCGCGCCGCGGGGCACCAGCGCGAAGGAGCCGGCCCGGCACGTGGCGACGGTGCCGTCGACCTCGAACTCGACCTCGCCCTCGAGCACGTAGAACGCCTCCTCCTCGTCGTCCTGCACGTGCCGCGGCGGGTTGGACGCCGCCGTCAGCAGGTGCTCCATGATGCAGTACGCCCCGCCGGTCTCGCTGGCCGAGGCCTTGGTCGTGACGAGGCAGTTGAGGAACCACGCGGCGTCCCCCTCGTCGGCGTGGCGGACGACGGGCGTGAGCGACCCGAGGGCGGTGGTGGTGGGCTCGGTGGTGAACATGTCGTTGCTCCTTGGTTGAATACTGCCCTGTGCAGTATTCAGCGAGTAGACACTGCCCTGGGCACTATGTCAAGATCCGTTCGTGCCCGCCCCCCTGACCTCCACCTCACGAGCCGTCCTCGGCCTCCTGGCCACCAGGCGGTGGACCACCTACGAGCTGGCCAAGCAGGTCCGGCGAAGCCTCGGCTGGTTCTGGCCGCGGGCGGAGCGCAAGCTCTACGACGAGCCGCGCCGCCTCGTGGCGGCGGGCTTCGCCACCGCGACCGACGAGCACACCGGCCGCCGCCCCAGGACCGTGTACGCGATCACGCCGAAGGGGCGTCGCGAGCTTCGGCGGTGGCTCGACGAGCCCGGCGCGGGACCGATCCTCGAGTTCGAGGCCATGGTCAAGGTGTTCTTCGCCGACTGCGGCACCCTCGAGCAGCTGCGGGCCACGCTCGAGCACGTCGAGGCGGAGGCCGAGGACCGCGTCCGTGCGCTCGACGCCATGGTGGCCGGCCACCACGAGGCCGCCACCGACGAGTTCGCCGCTCGTCGCCACGTCAACGCCCTCGCCCTGCGCTTCCAGATGGACCACGAGCGCTTCGTCGGCGAATGGGCGCGCTGGGCCCAGGAGCAGGCCGCCACCTGGCCGAGCGTGTCCGACCCGGGCCCGTGGGACTGGAAGCAGGCCCTGGCCGCCCCCCGGCGACCGGCCGAGGTCGATCCCGGCGGCTGAAGCCGTGCCTGCCCGGCGGAAGTGGTCAGCCGGCGAGGGCGAGGATGTGGCGGACCACCACCGCCGGCTGGTCGTCCTGGATGTGGTGACCGGTGTCCTCGATGGGCACCAGCTTCGAGTCCTGCGACAGCGAGGCCCAGTCCTGTTGCCCCGCCCGCCACGCGCTCGCCAGCGCCCGTCGCTGGGGTTCGTCGAGACCCGGGTAGGCGGGGTCCGCCCGGGTGAGGACGGCCATCGGGAGGTCATCGACGGAGCGCACGGCGCCGACCTCGGCGAACGCTCGGACCACGTCGAGACGCTCCCCGTTCGACGCAGGATCGGCGAACGAGCCGCACGTCTCGAGGAGCGTGTGGGCTACCGGGGACCCGTCGTCCTGGACGGCGCAGAGCGCCGCAGGCCAGCTCACGGGTGTGGCGTCGAGGAGGAGCAGCCCCTCGACCTCGCGCGGGAACAGCGAGGCGAACGTGACGGCCTGGGCGCCGCCGAACGAGTGCCCGACCACGACGTAGGGACCAGGTTCGCCGGCTGCGCGCAGGAGGAGGCGGAGGTCCTTCGCCTGGGTCGCGAACGTCTGGTCGGTCGGCGGCGCGTCGCTCGTGCCCGTCCCGAACCGTGCGTACGAGCACACCCGGGCCCTCTCGGCGACTGCGGGAGCCACTGCCCCCCAGCCGCTGTCGTCGCCGCCGAAGCCGGCGACCAGCACGACCGTCGTGTCCCCGGAGCCGGTGCACCAGAGGTGCATGCGGGCTCGGCTGCTGCCGATGGGGAGGAGGCGATCCACATCGGCGGTCGGGCGGGCGACCGTCGGGGTGGTCGCCGTCGCGACTCGGCGGGCGAGGTCGCGGCGGGAGGCGGCGGTGCCCCTCGAGCACGCGCTCGAGGCGACCGCCACCAGCAGGGCGGCGGCGACCAGGCGGCGGAGTGCACTGGCGTCCATGGTTGCTCCGATCGAGGCGGCGGGATACCCCCTTGGGGTACCACCGTGCGCTCGGTCGGCAACGGGCGCAAGGACATGTGTCTGACGATCCCGGCCACGGTCACCGGCGGCATCGAGCTCCGCCACGCCGGCTGTGCGAGGTGGACTCCGTCACCTCATCCGCCGGCCCCGCCCTCGATTCAGCGCCGGCCGGCAGCAGCGGCGGTGCGCTGCCGGGTGCGGTACTTCCGCCAGACGACGGGGACGAGGAACAGGGCGAGGCGACGCAGCAGGAACGGCATGCCGGGCCCCTACCCGCCTCCCGGTCCGGTGCAACATCGGCGGACGGCCGAGTTCGGCGCCCGGTGAGCCGGGCGGTCAGGCGTCGATGCGGCCGGTCTCGTAGGCCCACATGGCGATCTCCACCCGGTTCCGCGCCCCGAGCTTGTTCATCAGGCTGGCGAGGTGGGTCTTGACCGTGCTCAGGCTGATGTAGAGCTCATCGGCGATCTCGGCGTTGGTCCGTCCGCGGGCCACCGTGACCAGCACCTCCTCCTCGCGAGCGGTGAGCGGTTCGATGGGCTGGGCCGGCGGGGCGGACGCGGTGGCGGGCGTGGAGAACGTGGCCAGGAGCCGCGCGGTGACGCTCGGGGCGATCAGCGCGTCGCCGCGGGCGGCCGCCTGGATCGCCTGGACGAGGAGCTCGGGGCCCGCGTTCTTGATCAGGAACCCCCGGGCGCCGGCCTTCAGCGCGCCGTGGACGTACTCGTCGAGGTCGAAGGTCGTGATGATCACGACCGCCAACGGGTCGGCGACGTCGGGGCCGGCGAGCAGGCGGGTGGCCTCGATGCCGTCCATCTCGGGCATGCGGATGTCCAACAGGCAGACGTCGGGCCGGAGCCGGCGGGCCAGGTCCACCACCTCGCGCCCCTCAGCCGCCTCGGCCACGACCTGGATGTCGGGGTGGGCGCTGAGGATCATGCGGAGGCCGGTGCGGATGATCTCCTGATCGTCGGCGATCAGGACGCGGATGGTCACGATGTGGCGGCCGCCCTGGGCAGGACCGCAGCCACGGTCCACCCCCGGGTCCGGCTCGGGCCGGCATCCAGCGTGCCGCCGAGCAGCTTCGCCCGCTCGGCCATGCCGACCAGCCCGAAGCCCGACGAGGAGCGCGGGTCGAACGAGCCCGTGTCGCCGTCGTCCCCGACGGTGAGGCGGATGCAGTCCGGCTCGCCGCGCACCGCCACGTGGACCCGCGACGCATGCCGAGCGTGGCGCACCGCGTTGGTGATCGCCTCCTGGGCCAGGCGGTACAGCGCGGCGTCGACGGAGGGGCGCAGCCCGTCGAGGTCGCCGGAGAGCTCGACCTCGATGCGAGGGCGGTCCCCGTGGTGCCCGGCGAGCCGCTCGATGTCCGCCACGCCTCGCTGCGGGGAGAGGTCCGCCTCGCCCCGCTGGCGCAGCGCGCCGACCAACGTGCGCATCTCGGCCAGGGTCCGCGACGCCTCCTCCTCGATGACCCGCAGCGCGTCCACCGCCCCGGCCGGGTCGGAGGCGCCGACCACCCGTCCGGCCTGGGCCCGGATGGCGATGGCGGACATGTGGTGGGCGACGGTGTCGTGCAGCTCCCGGGCCAGCTGCTCCCGCTCCAGCAGCTTCGCCTGGTCCAACTGCTGCTCGTGGGACGTCTCGCGGAACCGCACCGCCATGCCCACCGCTCCGGCCGCCACCAGGACCAGCAGGCCGCTGGCGATGTTGCCGGCCGGGTAGTCGCCGAGCTCGCGGTGGATCTGGTCGTCGAAGCCGCTGAGCACCGCCGGGACGGTCATGACCGCATACCCCAGGACGGCGTCGCGTGCGGCGCCCCAGCGCAGGAGCGCATAGGGCAGCAGCAGCACGACGATGTTGCTGCCGAGCCCCCGCCAGTCGACACCCGCCACCAGCGAGGCGACGTCGACCGCCGCGAGCAACGCGAAGGCGCCCACGAGCGCCCCCAGCGGGTGGGCTCGGCGGTGGTGGACGGCGGCCAGCAGCGCGAAGAAGACGGCGAGCGAGAGCCACCGCCAGACGAGCTCGGTCTGGACCACCGCCTCGGCGATCCCGATCGGCACCATGGCGACCACGAGGGCACGGTCGCGCCAGCCGACCTCAGGACGGTCCGGCACCGCCTGCTCCTCCCACCAGGATCGAACGGCGCTGCGGCGCACCGCCACACCATACGGGCATCCCCCATCCGGCGGATCGGCCGAAAGGAGGAGCGGAGGATCGATCCATCGGTCGTCGGAACCGGCCGGACCCCCGATGCGGTGACCGCCCGGGACCCGGACGATGGGTCCATGAGCACGCCGACGAGCACCTCCGAGCCCCACACGTCCTCCACCGCTGCCGTCGGCGGGCGCGCCCCGCACCCGGCCGGGCCCCGGACGACCTCGCTCGGGCGCCTCGCCGGCTGGTGCTTCGACCACCGGGTCAAGGCGGTCGGCCTCTGGCTGGTCGTGCTGGTCGGGATCTTCGTGACGGCCGGCTCGGTGGGCTCGCGCTTCAGCAGCAGCTCCGACATCCCCGGCTCGGGCAGCACCGCCGGGCTGCGCGTGCTGGAGCAGCACTTCCCCCACCTCGGCAGCGGCGGCCGGTCCGGCACCATCGTGTTCCGATCCGACCGTGGCGTCGACGACCCTGCGGTGCAGGCCGAGATGGAGGAGCTGTTCGAGCTCGTCGACGCCGGGTTCCCCGACGCCGACGGGACGCCGCAGCACCCAGGCGCCACCGTGGTCTCCCCCTACGTCGCGGAGGGGCGGGCCCAGGTGGCACGGTCGGGCCCGCTCGCCGGCGAGGTGGCCTACGCGCAGGTGAACCTGGCGGCCGACGTGGACGACACCGAGTCCGGCCTGATCGGCAAGGCCATCACCGACCACGCCAAGGGGCTCGAAGGGATCGACGTCTTCGCCGGCGGCCAGCAGCTCGCCGTGATCGAGCCGCCGGAGACGGAGCTGATCGGCGTGGCCTTCGCCATCCTGGTCCTGATCCTCGCCTTCGGCTCCGTCCTGGCCATGGGCCTGCCGATCGGCGTGGCGCTGGGCGGGGTGGCCGCCGGCGCCGGCACCACGCTCATCCTCAGCAACCTGTTCACGATCCCCGACGACGCCACCTTCCTCGGGCTGATGATCGGCCTGGGCGTGGGGATCGACTACGCCCTGTTCATCGTCTCCCGGTACCGGGAGGGCCTGCACGAGGGCCGATCCCCACGCGCCGCGACCGTCGACGCCATGGAGTCCGCCGGGCGAGCGGTCGTGTTCGCCGCCACCACGGTGATGATCTCCATGCTGGGCCTGTTGCTGGTGGGCATCGGCTGGATCGGTGGGATGGGCATCGGCGTGTCGGCCACGGTCCTGGCCACGATGCTCACCTCGACCACGCTCCTCCCCGCCATGCTCGGGTTCGCCCGGGAGCGGGTGGAGCTCACCCGCTGGCGCGGCCTCATCGCCGCCGCCTTCGCGGCCGCGGCGCTGTTCGGCGTCGGGCTCGGGGCAGGCGGCGTGGCCGCCGGCGGCGCGCTCCTGGCCGTCGCCACGCTCCTCGCCAGCGTGTTCGTGCGGCCGCTGCGGCGGGTGGTCCCCCGCCGCCGGGCCACGCCGGTCAGCGAGACGTATGCCTACCGCTGGAGCCGAACCATCCAACGCCACCCCGTGCGCTGGGCCGCGGCCGCCACGGTCCTGCTCCTCGTGCTCGCCGCGCCCGTCCTGAGCCTCCGCCTCGGCTGGGCCGACGAGGGGAACTTCGCGGAGGAGACCCCCACCCGCCAGGCCTACGACCTCCTGGCCGAGGGCTTCGGCGACGGGTTCAACGGCCCGTTCGTCATCACCGTCGAGCCCGGCACGGACGGGTCGACCGCACAGGTCGAGCGCCTCCGGGCTGCGCTGGCCGAGACCCCCGGGGTCGCAGCGGTCTCGCCTCCGGTCGCGGACGACCCCACCGACCCGCAGGCGTACCTGTTCCAGCTCGTCGCCACCACGTCCCCCCAGGACGAGGCCACCAGCGCCCTGGTGCGCCACCTCCGCGGTGACGTCATCCCCGCCGCCGTCGACGGCTCCGACCTCGACGTGCACGTGACCGGCAGCGCCGCCATCGACATCGACATCACCGACTACCTCGCCGGACGGATGGTCGTCTTCTTCGGTGCGGTCCTGGCGGTGTCGTTCCTGCTGCTGATGACGGTCTTCCGGTCCGTCCTGGTGCCGCTGAAGGCGGTGGTCATGAACCTGCTGTCCATCGGTGCCGCCTACGGCGTGGTGGTGGCGGTGTTCCAGTGGGGCTGGGCCGGCAGCCTGATCGGGATCGAGGGCGGGCCCATCAACCCCTTCATCCCGATGATGCTCTTCGCCATCGTCTTCGGCCTGAGCATGGACTACGAGGTGTTCATGCTCTCCCGCATCCGCGAGGAGTACCTGCGGACCGGCGACGCCACCACGTCGGTGGCCGACGGCCTCGCCTCGACGGCCCGGGTCATCACCGCCGCCGCCGCGATCATGGTGGTCGTGTTCGCCTCGTTCATGCTGGAGGACCTGCGGGAGATCAAGCTCTTCGGCCTGGGCCTGGCGCTGGCCGTGGTGCTCGACGCCACCCTGGTCCGCATGGTCGTGGTCCCGGCGACCATGGAGCTGCTCGGCGAGCGCAACTGGTGGCTCCCCCGCTGGCTCGACCGCCTCCTCCCCCACCTCGAGATCGAGCCCGCCGACCGGACCGTGCCCCAACCGCCGACGGAGGCCGCGCCCGCCCGTGGAGCAGCCGCCCCGCAGGTGGGAGAGGCGGTCGACCTCGTAGCATCGGGCAGCGGTTGTGCTGCTGGCGTTGGCTGCGGTCCTCCCGATTTTCGTAGGTGTCGCTGGCGGTGAGCCGATCGCACGCACAGGGTGGTCGCTGCCCGCCGGCCGTATCGCCCTCGCGGTCGCTCTGACGGTGGTCAGGCATCAGTGGCGGCGGCCCACCGGTGGCCCCTGCCCGCACGCGCCGCGATCGCCGCTGTTGGCGTGGTCACGTTCGGCGCAGCGGCGACGTTGGCGCTCCTTAGCGAGGCCGCCGGGCTTTCGCTGCCGGCGCCGATGCGGTTCGGGGCATCGGCAAGGTGGCCGCGCAGGTCGGGGCGGGTGTCGGCCTGGTTGCCCTCGCTGCAGCGGGGCTGGCACTGGCCGGCGCCGCGGCTGGCCTCAGGCCCGCTGGACGTCGGTGGAGCGCCGGGCGGTCCCGCGACGTCCGGCCGCCCGTGCCGCGGACGGTGCCGCGGTGGCCTTGGTGCTGGTCGCCCTTCACGCCCGTCACCAGCCGTGGTTGCGCGGCGAGAGCTCCCTGGGCGCCCGGGGTGGGCCATCCCCGGCCTCGCTCCAGTGAGTGCGGCGGCGATGGTGCTCGTCGGCGCGGCCACCGTGTCGCGCCTCGTGCGGCCCGGGGTCCTGTGGCAGATCGGAGGCCAGCTCGGCTGCTGGCTCCTCCTAGTCGCCTCGGCTGCGGTCCTGGCCTTCGGGCGTGCGGTCGGCGATCGAGCGCTTGATGTGCGGCATGCGGGTTTGAGGTAGGTGGCACCATCTCGGTGGGTGCCGCTGCGTGGCCCACAGTGTGCATGAGCGCTGCGGCGCTGGCCGGGGCCCTCAGTGTGGCGCGCACCGCCTGGCTCCCAATTCGAGAAGGGGCCTGGGTGGAAGCGATCTTGGACGGGGTGGTGGCCTTCGCGATCGCGGCGGGGCTCGCCTAGACGGTCCTCTTCGGCGCTACGGGCGCTGCTCTGGCCCAGGCACGCTGGTCGTCTCCCGTGCTCGGCCTGGTGCAAGGGGGTGTGCCGGGGCCGATCGGCTGGGCGATCGTGTACCGCCGGACTGCGCAGCACCGGAACCGCCCCCGCTCGTGCTGCCGCCGGCGCCGTCAGCTGTTGCTCCTCCGGGCGCGGGCACGACCGCCAGCGGCCGACTCGAGCTGCCGGGCGCGAGCTTCGCTGGATCAGAACTGAATCGTCTGGCTATTGTCCTGCTCCTCTTCGCGCTCGTCGACCCGGCGCAGCGAGGCGAGGTCCTTCGAAATGAACTCGGCACTGACGTCCATCCGGTGCCCGCCGAAGATCAGCGGACGGCCGTAGGCGTGGGTGAGGTCCTGTTCGAGCGGCTGCGTAGAGCCGTCATCGACGGCGATGTTCTCAGGGAGCGAGAGGAAGACGTTGCCAGGCCCAAAGAGCCGGGACTCGTCGAGGAAGAGGTGGCGGGGGAAGGCGGCCGGACCTCGCTGGCCGTTCGGCACCAGCTGGCCGAGGAACGCACCGGGCGACTTGCCGGACTGGGTCCGCGCCGCGTCGCCGTGCACCGTAACCCCGGTAAGTAGGTCGTCGAGGGGCTCACGTAGCGTCAGCTCGATGACGTCGTGGGCCCGGTCCGCCCAAAGGTCGGACGCCCAGCGGCCCTCCATCACATCGGTGTGCATCTGCCCCCGCGGCGAGCGGAT
>DATAGR010000399.1:0-7056 GCA_036263575.1 Aquihabitans sp.
GGGCGATCGAAGAACGGCGGCCGGTGCCGCACGTGCTGGCGGTGCAGGCACGACAGGTCGGCGACCCAGTCCCCGACAGGGTCCTGGTCGAAGGCCTCGATCGACCGGATCACGGGTCAGCGAGGTCGAGGGCGACCGGCAGGGCACGGTCCCGCCACCTGGTGAGGTCGTCGGTCGTGCGGTCCGCGTACTTGGCGTACACGAGTGAGCGGGCGTGCGCCGCCTCGGGCCCGGGTCCCACGATCCGGGCTCGGGCGTGGCGCACCTGGTCGTCGACCTCGACGAGCACGGCGGGGTCGGCGCGCAGGTTCCGGACCCAGTCCGACGACTCGCCGCCCCCGGCCAGCAGGTGGAGGGTGTCGCCGTCGGTGGCGTACCAGATCTCGATCCGGTGCGGCCGGCCGGTCCGCCGGCCGGTCGTGGTCAAGTAGCAGTAGTCGTCCCCGGGCGAGGCGCCGGCGTCACGAGGATCTGACATGCGGGCTCCCGCGCTCGGCATCTGCCACCCCGGCCATCGTACGGGCGGCCGGCAGGGCCGGGCGCGTAGCGTCGCAACGGTGCGAGGCGACGGCGACGACGACGGCGAGGTGGTCGTCGAGGAGGTGGACCCCACGGGGGACGACGCCGAATGGTGCCTCCGTCGGTACTTCGCCGAGCTCGACCAGCGCTTCTCGACCGGGTTCGACCCGAACGCGGCCCTGCCCACCGATGCCAGCACCTTCCTGGTCGCCCGCCTCGACGGCCGCCTGCTGGGCTGCGGGGCGCTCAAGGCGTCGTCGGGCGAGGCGGTCGAGATCAAGCGCATGTGGGTCGCTCCCGAGGCCCGTGGCCGAGGCGTGGGCCGGGTGCTGCTCGAGGCGCTCGAGGCACGAGCCACCGCTGCGGGGTACCGGCTCGCACGGCTCGACAGCAACGGCGCCCTGTCCGAGGCGATCGCCATGTACTCCCGCAACGGCTACGTGGAGGTGCCGCCCTTCAACGACGAGCCGCACGCCACCCACTGGTTCGAGAAGCAGCTGTCCTGAGCAGCTCGGCGGGCGACAACATGCCCGCCCACCTCATGCGATCAGGACGACGGCGCCGGCGGCAAGGGTGAGGCCGACGATGGATGCGGTGCCTCGCTGCTCGGCGCTGCGACCCGACCGCCGGGCGCCGGACCACGAGGCGCCGAACACGAGCGCGCCCGCAACCGCCGACACGGCGAGGCCCATCAGCAGCGCATGTTCCCCGTCGACCCCGAAGCGCGTGCGGAGCGACCAGGCGCCGACGGCGCACCAGGTCGTCCCCATGACGAAGGCGCCGGAGCGTCCGGAGAAGCCGACGGCGACGAGCCCGCCGAGGCAGCACCACGCCACCAGGGCGAGGCCGAGGACGGCGAAGAGGACGAACCACCCGGACCCGCCCTCGATGGGGCCGGCGACGATCATCGGGCGGTCATGCGCCGGAGGACGGTGACGATCGGAGGCGACGCAGGGGAGATGGGCGGCGGGAGCACGTGGCCATCATCGCCCGGACCTCGTGGTGGCGCCCTGGGGGATGACCCCCAACGCCGGTTGGGGAGGGGCGGGGGCAGACCGCGCGAGCATGCGGCCGTGGTCGTGTTCGGTCGACGCCTGGCGCGCCGCGGCGCCCGTCGCCGGCTGGCTGGACCGGCACGTGGGCCCCTCGACGATGCCGCCCGAGTCGCGCTGGTAGGGGCTCCGGCCGGTCCGCTCAGGTGCGGCCGATGCGGTGGACGGTGATCTCGTTGCTGCCGGTCCGGAACGCCCCGTCGTCCACCATCGCCGCGAACCGCACGGCGCCGTCCGCGGCGTAGGCCGGTGCCACCCCGGAGATCACCCCGTTCACGGCGATGGCGAGCGGATCGCCGGGCACGGCCCTCGCCAGGTCGCCCTGCACCAGTGCCGGCACGAGCCGTGCGTCCCCGTCGAGCTCGTACCGGTCGGCGTCGTCGAGCGTGAGCTCGAGGAGCGTCAGCTCTGCGATGCCTGCGTCGCTGGTGCGCCGGCCGACGAGGTCGGCGTCCTCGCCGACGTGCCATCGGGCGTCGCCCGGGTCATCGTGGGCGAAGAACCCGTCGACGGCGGCGCCGGTCACGCTGCGCCACCCGACCGCCTCGTCGATCTCGACCGGCGGCAGCGACTCGACGCCGAACTGGTTCACGTCGCTCCGGTGGAACGGCTTGGTGGCGGTCGAGCGCGGCGCTCCGAGGGCCGAGCGGCCGTCGACCTCCCACGGGACCTCGACGTCGAGGACGTCGGCGATGGTGGGGACCACGTCGACGGTGAGCACGTTGGCATCGCTCACGGTCCCCGCCCCCTGGCCGGGTTCCTTCACGAGCAGCGGCACCCACGCCAGCTGCCCGACGGTGGCGTCGTCGAGCGCCTGGCCCTCGATGTTGCGGATCGGGAGCCCGGGCTCGAAGGCGATGCCGTGGTCGGCGGTGACCACGACGAGCGAGTCGTCGAACGTGCCGCGTTCGTCCAGGGCGGCGACGAGGTCCCCGACCAGTTGGTCGGCGTACGCGAGCTGCTGCTGGAGGCGCTGACGAGCGAGCGTGGCATACCAGGGCTCGCCGTCCCATCGGTCGTCGCCCCGACCGAGGTCCGGGTCCGGTGGTTCGTAGCGGGCGCCCGACGGCAGGTAGCGGTAGGGCACGTGGGGCATCAGGAGGTGGAGGTAGTCGAGCGTCGGCCCGCCGCCGCCGAGCCCGTCGACGAACGTGCGGAAGCGCTCGGGCTGGTTCCGCTCGAAGTCCCCCCACGGATCGTCGTCCTCGGGCTCCCGGGGGTCCGGCTCGCGCTCGTCCTCCGCGATGGCATCGAGGTCGGCCGTCGCCTCCACCATGTCGGCCGTGGGGTCGTCCGACGCGCCGGACGGGGACAACCGGTCGCGCATGACCGTGCCGGCGTCTCCCAGCAGCGCGTCGAGGCCGCCGGCGGCGGGGCCGCTCGACCGGCACAGGTCCGCCGGGCACAGGCGGGTGACCGACTCCGAGACGCGCAGGTCGTACACCTCGGACAGGAGCGAGAAGAGGGTGTCGGGGTGGTCTTGGGCCACCGGTGCGTCGCCGTCCTCGGGCAGGCGTCCGGTGACCAACGAGGGCACGGCGTACCAGGTGCTGCTGGCCACCGCCGTGGTGTTGCGGAACCAGTGGGAGCGTCCGGCGAGCGAGGCGAGGTGGGGGTAGCGGTCGTCGTCGATGGTCCCGTCGGCGCGGACGATCGCGGCCAGTGGGAGCTCGTCGAACACGAGCACCACGACCGGGGCCGGTGCCCCGACCGGTCCGGTCGGGAGGGGCGCCGACGGGTCGCGGAGCAGGACCGAGGTGTCGGAGGCGATGAGGAACAGGGCGAGGAGGACCGGCGGCGCGGCGGCCGTGAAGCGGACCCAGAGGCCGGCCGCCGGTGATCGCACGTAGAGGGCGGTACCGGCGACCGCCACGACGCCGGCGAGTACGTGCAACCACGGAGCCGAGGCGATGCCCCGGCACGCCTGCACCGCGAACGCACCGACGAGCAGGGCGACGAAGCCGACGTGGGCGCCGCGGGCGACCCGAGCGGAGACGAGGCGCAGCGCAAGCTCGACGAGCCACAGCGAGAGCGGCAGGGCGAACGTGACGACGAGGCCGAAGGCGACGATGTCGGTCCGGCCGGCGTCCCGGAAGGTGAACTGCGTCGGCGCCCGGCCGAAGACGTCGAGCAGCGGGAGGGCGACGGCGAGCCCGGTGAGGCCCAGGAGCTCGAGGAACGAGCGGCCAAGGGTCCGCCACACCGGCGGCTCGGCGTCCGCACCGGGGGCGCTTGCGTCGGCCGGACGTGGGGGCCGTCGCCGCGAGGGGGCGCGTCGCCACCTCGCCGCCCGGTTCATCGCCCGTTTCCCATTTGTTCGTTTCTAGTGCGCGTGCGTCCCACGCCCTGCGGGCAGGCGACCTCGGGCCCGCGGCGGTCGGGATCCGGCGGCTGTCACGATCGGGCCCGGACGATCGTCGGGCCTCACGGCGACGTCCCGGTCGCCACGAGGAGGGCCATGCACGAGCTGCGCCACGTCGAGGTCCCGGACGAGCCCGGGCGGTTCGCGCGCGGCTACGCCCGGCTGGCCGCCACGGGGTTCGGGCGGCGGGCCTCCCGCGTCGTCAGCTGGCGACTCGACCCCGTCCTGCTGGGGATCATGCGTGGCCGGGTCGCCTCGACCCTCGTGTTCCCGACGGCCCTGCTGGAGACGCGAGGCGCACGCACCGGCCGCCCGAGGCGGAACGCCGTCATCTACTTCCACGACGGCGAGCTGGTCACGGTCGTCGCCTCGAACGCCGGCGCCCCGGCCCACCCGGCGTGGTTCCACAACCTGCGGGCCGACCCCGACGTCGTGCTCGCCGGGCGGCCGATGCGCGCCGTCGTGGTCGACGACGACGGCGAACGCGCCCGCCTGTGGGCCCTCGCCGATCGGGTCTTCCCGGCGTTCGCCGACTACCGCCGTGACGCCGAGTCGCACGGCCGGACCATCCCGATCGTCCAGCTCCGCCCGGCGTAGGGGCCGAGCGACCGAAGGGCTGCCGCCTGATCGGACGGGCCGGGGCGCCGGCTGTGCCGGCGCCGCGCCGGGGCCCGTTGCGCCGCTCGGGCGCAGCCGGGCTCAGCCGCCGGCGGAGTCGCGACCGGCGCCGTCGGTGCCCTCGGCGTCGGTGGTCTCGTCGTCCTGACCGGCGGCGCCCTTGACGACGCCCTCGACCGTGACCTCCACCGTCTTGGTGGCGGCCACGCCCACCAGGTTCCCCGCCACGCCGGCGGCGCGCTGGCCGAGCGCCGCCGAGGCGGTCTCCGCCGGAAGGTTCCCCTTCTCGCCCATGTTCCCTCCCTCTCGCGCCGCCGTCCGGCGGCGCTCCGAGCGGACGGTAGCAAGCGGTCGGACCGTGCGCCCCGACACGATGGGCCTCGCGCGGCCCGCCTCGGCGAGCGGCGGTGGGCGGCAGGTGGGACGCTGGGGGCGCTTGCACCCGGAGAGGACGGCCTGCCATGTCGACGTCGAGCATCCAGGAGTCGCTGTACCCGGAGATCAACTGCTTCGGGTGCGGCCACGCCAACCCCGACGGCTTCCACCTGCGGAGCTATCGCGACGGTGACCTGACGGTCGCCAGCTTCACCCCCCGCCCGGAGCACGACAACGGCTTCGGGTTCGTGAACGGCGGCATCCTGTCCACGGTCATGGACTGCCACACCGCGGCGGTCGTGCTGTGGGAGGCGGACCAGCGGGGCTGGGAGGCCGACGACGGCGCGCCGATCCCGTTCATCACGGCCGGCTTCGACGTGCGGTTCCTGCGCCCCACGCCGCTGGGCCCGCCGTTGGCCCTCCGCGCCGAGCCGGTCGAGGTGGCGGAGGAGAAGGTCGTGGTGCGGGCCGAGGTCGTCGTCGACGACAAGCCCCGTGCGTCCATGGTCGCCACGTGGCTGCGCTTCCACCCGCGCTGACCCGACGTCCCCCGGAGTCACCTGCTCGGGCGCAGGAGCCGGTGTCGTCGGTCACGAAGTGGGGGAGTGCGAGCACGCGCCCAGGTCCGACCGCCCGTCGGCAGCGTGACCAACCATGCCGTCGCCTCGTATCGGGCGACGTCCACCAGCACCAGGGGGACACCATGCGACACCCGACCTCGACCACCTCCCGTCGGTCCCGGGCCGTCATCGGCCTGTTGACCTTGTCCCTGCTGGCGGCGGCGTGCGGCGGCAACAAGGAGGGCGACGCGGAGGCCGGGCGCGACGGCGGGGAGAGCGGCCTCGAGGCGGCCGGCCTCACGTCGGCGTCCGGCGAGTCCGGGCTCAAGGAGGCGGGTGAGCCGAAGCGAGGTGGCCGGCTCGTGTACGGCTTGGAGGCCGACACGAACGGTGGCTACTGCCTGTCGGAGGCGCAGCTGGCGATCTCGGGGATGATGGTGGTGCGGGCGCTGTACGACACGTTGACGGTCCCGAACGCCGAGGGCGACTACGTGCCGTACCTGGCGGAGTCGGTCGAGCCGAACGAGGACTTCACCGAGTGGACGATCAAGGTCCGCGAGGGCATCACGTTCCACGACGGCTCGCCGCTGACGGCCGAGGTCGTGAAGAACAACATCGACGCCTACCGGGGCGTGTACCCGGGGCGGAGCTCCCTGCTGTTCGCCTTCGTGCTGAAGAACATCGCCGAGACGGCGGTGGTGGACGACACGACCATGACGGTGAAGACCACGGTGCCGTGGGTGGCGTTCCCGGCGTTCCTCTACAGCTCGTCGCGGTTCGGCATCATGGCCCAGGCCCAGCTCGACGACCCCGAGACGTGTGGTCGCAAGCCGATCGGCACCGGCCCGTTCGAGTTCGTGAGCTGGACCCCGAACCAGGAGCTCAAGGCCGAGCGCAACCCCGACTACTGGCAGATCGCCCCCGATGGCGAGCCGTACCCCTACGCCGACGCCATCGAGTTCCGGCCCATCCCCGACGGCCAGGTGCGCGGCCAGGCCATCGAGGCCGGCGACGTCGACCTGATCCACACCTCGAACGCCGCGGACATCGGCAACAAGTTCAAGGGCCTACGCGACGACGGCAAGGCGAACATGATCGTCTCCGAGGACAACGCGGAGGTCGGCTTCATCCAGCTCAACCACACCGAGCCCCCCTTCGACGACCTCCGCATGCGCCAGGCCTTCGCCATGGGGATCGACCGGGACCAGCTGATCGAGATCCTCGGCCAGGGCCTCCCGACCCGCGCCGACGGGCCCTTCGCCCCCGATTCGATGGCCCACGTCGACGACACCGGGTTCCCCGCGTTCGACGCCACGAAGGCGAAGGCGCTCATCGAGGAGTACGTGGCCGACGGCGGCAACCCGTCGTTCACGCTGACCTCGACCACCGACCCGACGGTGCGCAAGACCGCCGAGCTCGTCCAGCAGCAGGCGAAGGCGCTCGGCCTCGACATCAAGATCGCCATGCGGGACCAGGCGGCGCTCATCAACGACGCCATCGGCAAGAAGTACCAGGCGATGCTGGTCCGCAACTACCCGGGCGGCGATCCCGACATCAACTACGTCTGGTG
>DATAGR010000400.1:0-2779 GCA_036263575.1 Aquihabitans sp.
CGTGGCGCCGGCGCCGACGGCGGCGATCACGGCGGAGGCCAGCCAGAGCAGCGGCAGCTTGACGTCGGCCTCGACGTCGGCCTGCACGACCTCCCGGGCGGTGGAGAAGCCGAGCCAGAGGGGGACCGAGTCGGCGCCGTCGGCCACGGCCAGCGACCGCGAGATGAAGTACTGGGAGACGACCAGGGCGGCGAGGGTCAGCACGGCGGCGACGAGGGCGGGCAGCACGCCCCCGCGGCGGGCCCCGATGAAGACGCCCTGGCCGACGAGGAGGCCCACCAGGACCGCCGGGTAGATCACCACGTCGCTGATCGTGCGCACCGCCCACCACCCCAGCCCGGCCAGCACCGCGGCGGCCAGGCCCACGAGGAGGGCGTCGAGCGGCCGGGTGCGGGTGACCATGGGGAGGTGGAGCGGCGCCGTGGCGGCCGGCGGACCGCCGCCCCACGTCCCGGCGCCCGTCGGGCCCGCCGGCGGCACCGCCGGCACGGGACCGACCGCACCGGCCGCACGCGCCGCGCACGCCGCGCACCAGTCGGGGTGGTGGGGGTCGGCCGGCACCGCGGGGAGCGGTGCGGCGCATCGGGTGCAGGTGGTGGGTGGCATGGGTCCTCGTGGCGACGTCGCCGTCGCCTGTCCATCGGCCGGCGCCGGCCGGCCTTGAGCCTCGCAGGCGGCGCCCCGGCGAGCCGGCCGACCCGCCGGGCGACCCGCCGGGCGACGGGGTGGCGGGGCCGCGAGGTGGTGGCGCCGGTCGCGACGGCCGGGCCTACACTGTCGCCATGTCACGCCCCGCCTGGGTCATCGCCATGGGGTAGCGCACACCGCCGTCGGTGTGCGCGTCCAGCCGTCCACCTCGGTGGGCGGCTTTGTCGTTGTGGGCGCACCAGCGGCGCCCGGTCCCGGGCCGGAGCCCAGTCGAGCGTCGCCCCGTCGGGGCGTCGGAGGAAACGGAGTACGAGTGGCGCACGAGATCGCAGTGATCGGCGGTGACGGGATCGGCCCCGAGGTGGTGGCCGAGGCCCTGAAGGTCGTGCGCGCCGCGGGCGTCGAGCTGGCCACCACCGACTTCGACCTCGGCGGTGCTCGCTACCTGGCCGATGGCACGGTCCTGCCCGACGACGTCCTCGACGAGCTCCGCCGCTTCGACGCCATCCTCCTCGGCGCGGTCGGCACCCCCGACGTGCCGCCCGGCGTGATCGAGCGGGGCCTCCTGCTGAAGATGCGCTTCGCCCTCGACCAGTACGTCAACCAGCGGCCCTTCACGCTCGCCGAGCGCGACATCGACTTCGTCGTCATCCGGGAGAACACCGAGGGGACCTACGCCGGCGAGGGCGGCTTCCTCCGCAAGGGGACCCCGCACGAGATCGCCACCCAGGGCTCGGTGAACACCCGCCACGGCGTGGAGCGCGTGGTGCGGTACGCCTTCGAGCTGGCGGCGTCGCGGCCCCGCAAGCACCTCACCCTGGTCCACAAGACGAACGTGCTGACCTTCGCCGGCGACCTCTGGCAGCGCACGTTCCAGGAGGTCGGCGAGGCGTTCCCCGGCGTCGCCACCGCCTACAACCACGTCGACGCCGCCTGCATCTACTTCGTGCAGGACCCGCAGCGCTACGACGTCATCGTCACCGACAACCTCTTCGGCGACATCCTCACCGACCTCGGCGGCGCCGTCTCGGGCGGCATCGGCTTCGCGGCGTCGGGCAACCTCGACCCCACGCGCGCCGCGCCCTCGATGTTCGAGCCGGTCCACGGGTCGGCCCCCGACATCGCCGGCCAGGCCAAGGCCAACCCGATCGCCGCCATCCTGTCGGCGGCGATGATGCTCGACCTGCTCGGCGAGGACGACGCCGCCGAGCGCATCCGCAAGGCGTGCGCCGCCACCACCGAGTTGACCGCGCCGACGCCCGAGATCGGCGACGCGGTCGCCGCCCGGCTCTAGACCCGCCCACCGCTGCGAACCCACGAGGGGACACCATGCCGATCACGCCCACCGCCAAGATCTGGATGAACGGCGAGCTCATCGCCTGGGAGGACGCCACGATCCACGTCCTCACCCACACCCTGCACTACGGCACCGGCGTGTTCGAGGGCGTGCGCGCCTACGAGACCGCCCAGGGCCCGGCCGTGTTCCGCCTCACCGACCACATGGAGCGCCTCCACGCCTCGGCACGGATCCTGATGATGGAGCTGCCGTACTCGGTCGAGGAGCTGGTGCAGGCCACCAAGGACGTCGTCGCCGCCAGCGGGCTCGACAGCTGCTACATCCGCCCCATCGCCTACTACGGCTACGGCGAGATGGGCCTCAGCACGCTGCCCTGCTCGGTCGACGTGGCCATCGCCTGCTGGCCGTGGGGCGCCTACCTCGGCGACGACGCCCTCACCACCGGCGTGAAGCTGAAGACGTCGTCGTGGACCCGCCTCGACCACAACACGATGCCGCCGGCCGCGAAGACCACCGGCAACTACGTCAACTCCACCCTCGCCAAGGTCGAGGCCGTGAAGGCCGGCTACGACGAGGCGCTCATGTTGAACCCGCAGGGCTTCGTCAGCGAGTGCACCGGCGAGAACGTCTTCGTCGCCCGGGGCGGCCGCTTCCTCAGCCCGCCGCTCGCCGCCGGCGCCCTCGAGGGCATCACCCAGAGCTCGGTGATGGCCATCGCCGCCGACCTGGGCATCGACTGCGAGCTCTCGATGCTCGCCCGCTCCGACGTCTACCTCGCCGAGGAGATGTTCCTCTGCGGCACGGCGGCCGAGGTCTCGGCGGTCAACTCCGTCG
>DATAGR010000401.1:0-1735 GCA_036263575.1 Aquihabitans sp.
CGACGGTGTGGAAGCGGGCGACGTCGCCCGTGAGGCGGTTGCGCACCACGAGCAGCACGGTGACGACCGCGAGTAGGACCACCGCTCCGGCCGACACCAGGCCCTGCTCGGAGGGGTACACGTTGAGCCAGTTGTCGTACAGGTACGTCGAGACGAACTCGATGTTGTTGGAGGTGCCGAGGATGAGCGGCAGCCCGAGCACCTCGAGCGAGAGCGCGAAGACGATCATCGACGAGTTCAGCAACGCGGGGCGCACGAGGGGGATGGTGACGGTGCGGAGGGTCCGCAGCGGCGAGGCCCCGGCGCTCCGAGCGGCCATCTCGAGCGACGAGTCCTGCGAGCTGAGCGCGCCCCGTGCGAACAGGTACACGACCGGTGCGGCGATGCCGATCGCCACCGCCGACATGCCGGGGACCGAGTAGAGGTCCCAGAAGACCGGGACCGCGGTGTGCTCCTCGATCCACCGGGTCACGTAGCCGGCCGGCGCGTACATCGCCGTCCACCCGAGGATGAGCGGCAGCCCGGGGAGCACCACCGGGACCAGCAGGGCGCCGCGGAAGAAGCGCTGGAACGGGAGGTCGGTCCGGGTGAACAGCACGGCCATGGCGGTGCCCAGCACGACCGACCCGGTGGTGGTCAGCACGGCGAACACGACGCTGTTGCGAACGGCCTCCCACCAGGCCGGGTCGGCGAGCAGCGACCGGTAGTTGGCGAGCGTGAGCCCGCCACCGGCCTCGTAGAGCGGCGTCGACCAGAGCGACGCCCAGACCACGGGGATGATCGGGCCGACGATGAGCACGAGGCCGCCGGCCCACAGCAGGTACTGCGTCACCCAGGCGGGCAGCCAGCTGTGGCGCAGGCGCCCCCCCGCCAGGGCGGTGGCTGCGGTCATCGGCCGAACGCCTCGTTCCACCGATCTCGCATCTCCCGCAGCCCCGCCTGCAGCTCGGTCGGGTAGCCCACGACGACGGCATTGCCCTCGCCGACGAGCTCCTCGATCGACGCCAGGTCCTGGTCGCAGTCGACGTCGTCGCGGTACGGCGTGAAGCCGCCGGCGCACGCAGCGGTCTGCCCCTCCTGGGACAGCAGGAAGTTCACGAGCACCTTGGCTGCGTTGGGGGACGTGGCCGCCGTGGTGATCCCGATCCCGCGGGTCGGGAGCACCGTGGCGTCGGTGAGGTAGCGGTAGTTGAGGACCTCGCCGGTGTCGGTGGTGTCGATGAGCGCCCGCAGCGAGCCCGACGTCATGAACGACGCCACGTACTCGCCGCTCTGCAGCTTGCCGACCAGCGCCCCGTTGCCGTCCTCGACCTTGGTGTGGGGTCCGAGCTGCGCCAGGACCTCCCAGCCCTCCTCGCCCCGCTCCTCGGTGTAGCCGTAGAAGCCGAGCCCGGCCTGGCCGTTCTCGGCCTCGATCGTCCCGATCTTGCCGTCGAGCTCCTCGGCCTGGTCGGCCAGCTCGGCGAGCGTGTCGGGCTGCTGGTCCTCGGGGAGCGCCTTGGTGTTGAAGACCCCGATGAGCGGGTCGACGGACATGGCGAAGACCCCCGGTGCGGCGACGGCGAGATCGGGCAGGTCGGCCAGCTCCGGGTCGACGTAGTCGACGACCTTCCCGCGGCCGATGAGGTCGAGCCACCCGGCGCCGTCGGTGTTCACGATGATGTCGGCGGTCTGGCTGCCCGTGGCCTCCTCGGTCAGGAACCGCTGGAACGCCTCGGCGCTGCCGAGGTCGAAG
>DATAGR010000402.1:0-7911 GCA_036263575.1 Aquihabitans sp.
GTCACTCGTAGTAGCGGAAGATGATCTCGCTCACGCAGGAGGGCTTGGGCGCGCCCTCGCACTCGAACGTGAAGGTCATGTACACCTGGGCGCCGCCCGGGATGTCCTCCACGGCGGTCAGCTCGGCGCCGAGCCGCAGCCGGGCGCCGACGGGCACGGGGGAGGGGAACCGAACCTTGCCGGCGCCGTAGTTGACGCCCATCTTGATGCCCTCGACCCGCATGATCTGCGGGGCCAGCACCGGGCCGAGCGACAGCGTGAGGTAGCCGTGGGCGATCGGGCCGCCGAAGGGGCTCTCCGCCTTGGCCCGCTCGGGGTCGACGTGGATCCACTGGTGGTCCCCGGTGGCCTCGGCGAAGAGGTTCACCCGCTCCTGGGTGATCTCCAGGTAGTCCGAGTGGCCGAGATGGGTGCCGACGAGGTCCTTCAGGCCGGCGATGCCTTGGATGACGGTGGTCATCGGCCCAGCATGCCAGACGTCGCCTGACGGGCCGTCAGCGCCGGCGGGGCCCCTTGGCCCGCGTGGGGCCGTCGAACCAGATGCGCTGGTACTCGCGGCTCTGCGGGTGCAGCAGGGCGACGAGCAGGGCGGCGTCGAAGATGAAGCTGATGACGTGCGTCGCGCCGAGGTCGAAGCCGCGAGCCACCGCGATGACCGGCAGGAGGAGGGCGCCGGCGGCCACCGCCACCCCCACCTTCCAGCCGATCCGCTGGCTGTTGGCGATGGCCAGGCCGCCGAAGCCGTAGGCCACCAGGCCGGCGAGCACGGCGAAGTTCTGGACCGCGTTGAACGTGTCGAGGTCCCGGCCCGGGTCGCTCAGCAGGACGGGGGCGAGCACGTAGGCAGAGCCGCCGAGCGGGAAGCCGATGAGCGTGAAGAGGCTGAACACCGCGTTGAGGTAGAGCAACATGGCCCCGATCGACAGGGTCTGGGGCAACGAGGGATTCCACCAGCGGGTGAAGCGCATGGGCGACAGTCTGGCAGGGGTGGTGCTGGCGGCCGGCGCCGGGCGTCGCCTCGCCCCGCTCACGTGGCTCCGGCCCAAGCCGCTCTGCCCGGTCGGCACCCGCCCCCTCGTCGACCTGGCCCTCGAGCGCCTGGCGCCCCACACCGACGCCCTGGCGGTGAACCTCCACCACGGGGCCGCCCTGCTCGACGCCCACCTCCCGGCCGCCGTGATCCGCTCGGTCGAGGAACCGGTGGCGCTGGGCACGGCGGGCGCGCTGGGTGCGCTGCGCGGGTGGATCGCGGGGCGTCCCGTCCTCGTCACCAACGGCGACACCTGGTTCCCGTCGCCGCTCGACCTGTCCTCCTTCGTCGACGGCTGGGACGGCGAGCGGATCCGGTTGCTCTGCGTGCGTGACGCCCGCCGAGGCGACTTCGGCGACCTGCGCTACTGCGGCGTGGCCCTGCTGCCCTGGGCCGACGTCGAGCCGCTGGAGGCCGAGCCGTCGGGCCTCTACGAGGTGAGCTGGCGGGCCGCGGCGGCGGCGGGGCGGCTCGACCTGCACGTGCACGACGGGCCGTTCGTCGACTGCGGCACCCCGGCGGACTACCTGCGGGCCAACCTCCTGGCGTCGGGCGGCCGCCCGGTCGTCGACCCCGCGGCCCACGTGGGCGCCGGTGCCCGGCTCGAGCGGTGCGTCGTCTGGGACGCGAGCTCCGTGGCCCCCGGCGAGGTGCTCGTCGACGCCGTCCGGGCCGGGCCGCGCACGGTCCTCATCCGCGGCGATCTCGGGCCGATGGAGGGGTGAGCCCGAACCGGTCGGCGCCCGCCCGCCGGTCGAGGTCACCGTTCGTGACCGGGCCCCGCCCGTGACCCCGAGGTAACCGACCGATGCGCCGACCCCTAGCCGCCCTCCTGCTCTGGTCCGTCGTGGCCGGCGCCGCCGTCGCCGGCGGGACGGCCGCAGCGCAGGCGCCGTCACCGGATCCGGGCGTGGCCCCGGCCGGGTCCGACCTGCCGGCCGGCTTCACCGACGGCGAGCCGGTCGGCGGTACCGAGGCCCCGGCCCCCGACGTGCCCGTCGACGCCGGCGCGGCGGCGGGGACCACCGCCACCGACGACCAGGCGTCGACCCGGGCGACCGGCACCCGCTACTTCGGCGTCGGCCCGTGGGACTCGATCGTCGCCGCGGCGGCGGCGACGCCTCGGTGCGCCGGGCTGACCACCGACGTCCTCACCGCCCTCGTCGTCGCACCGATCTTCAAGGAGTCGTCGGCGGCCACCTCGCCCTCCACGGCGCCGTCGCCGATGACGCTCGCCCGCTACGACGAGTGGAACGGCGTGATGGCCACCACGTCGAACCAGAGCGGCAACCACGGCCTCTACGCGTTCCGGAACCCCTACACCGCCTACACCCGGGCCTACTGGCACGCCGGCATCGGGATCTGGCAGTACGACAGCGCCGGCGTGGGCGCGCCCTACACGGCCACCGAGCGCATGGACGTGCGGGTCGTGGCCGGCGACGTCGCCGCCGGCATGGCCAGCCGCTACTGCAACCCGCCGACCGCCGTGGTCGGCCACGGCGCGCCGTTCACCGAGCAGGAGCGGCGCAACGCAGCCTGGTGGCCCTGGTGGGCGGGCAGCAGCACCCGGGCGTGCTCGCTCTGCCAGGCCGAGTACTCGCGGATGACGGCGAGCACGCCGTACTTCGCCAACGTCTCGAAGGTGGAGGGCATCACCTCCATGGGCGGCGCCGTCAAGCGGGGCTGCTCGCTCCCGGCTGCCGCGCTCGTCGAGTGCTGGTACGTCAACCCCTCGGTGGGGTCGATCCAGGGCGCCACGGGGTGGGCCACGAGCTCGGTCGACGGCAACGGCAACCCGACCGTGGCGCCGACGCCGCTGTCCCGGCCCTTCTACGTGATCAAGCGGGGCGGCTACGAGGAGCGCCACTGGATCCGCGCCGACACCGGCTACGGCATCGACATCTCCGGCAAGCGCCTCCTCGGCAAGAACGAGCGCCCCCGCTCGAACCAGACCGGATCGGGCATCACGTGGTCGAGCTCGTCGGGCCTGTGCGACCTGTCGACCGGTCGGGGCTCGTGCGATGTGCCGCCGCCCCCGCCGCCTCCGCCCCCGCCCCCACCGCCTCCGCCGCCGGTCGCTGCGGTGGCGCCCCCGTCGGGGGTCAGCGCGACCTCCCACGCCGTCGGCGGCACCTACCGCCCGGTGACGGCCGACGTCGACGGCGACGGCCGCGAGGACATCTTCTGGTACGCCCCCGGTGCCGCCGCCGACTCGCTCTGGCTGGGCCAGGGCGGCGGTTCGTTCCGCGGCGTCCCGGTCGCCAACGTCCAGGGCTCCTACACCGTCCGCACCCTCGACGCCGACGGCGACGGTCGCGACGACCTGCTGTTCCACGATCCCGGCCACGCCAAGGTCCACCTCTGGCGGGGCGGGCCCGGCGGCGCCTTCGCCACCACCACCCACGACATGGGCACCGGCCGGCAGCCGCTGATCGGCGACCTCGACGGCGACGGCGTGGACCAGGTCCTCTGGTACGGGCCGGGCGCGGTCAGCGATCGGCTGTGGACCTGGAACGGCCGGTCCTTCGCGACGAAGCACCTGACCGTCGGCGGCACCTACCAGCCGTTCGTCGGCGACTTCGACGGCAACGGCACCGACGACGTCTTCTGGTACCGACCCGGCGCGGCGTCGGACCCGCTGTGGCTGCACCGCTCCGACGGCACGCACCTCGACGTGACCCATGCGGTCGGCGGCACCTTCCGGCCGATCGTCGGCGACTTCGAGGGCAACGGCACCGACGACGTGCTCTGGTACCGCCCCGGCACCGGCAGCGACACGGTGTGGTTCATGGGCGCGCGCGGCACCTACGTCGCCCAGGCCCTGACGGTCAACGACACCTACACGCCCGTCGTCGCCGACGTGCGCGGCGACGGTCGCGACGACGTCATCTGGGACGCACCCGGGACGGCCCCCGGGCTGTGGACGACGTGGGATGCGCTGCGGGGCCGAACGTCGGTCACCCTCGCCCACACCGGGCCGCAGCGGGCCATCGCCGGCGGGTTCTCCGCCGGCGGGCGCGACGGCGTGCTCTGGTACGCCGCGGGCTCCGCCCCGGACGTGGTCTGGTGGCGCTGAGGGGCGTCGCCGCCCCCGGTCGCCCGCCTCGCGGGCGCCCGTCGGCCCGGCCGACCACGGCCCTCAGCGGCGGGTGGGGGCCGCCACCGCGGCGCCGTGGCCACGGGTGGCTCGCAGCTGTCCGCAGGCGGCGTCGATGTCGGTGCCTCGCGTGCGCCGCACCGTCGCGTTGACGCCCAGCTCGGCCAGGCGGTCGGCGAAGGCCCGGACCCGGTCCGGCGGCGTGCCGCGGACGGCGTAGCCCGGCGTGGGGTTCAGGGGGATGAGGTTCACGTGCGCTCGGAGGGGACGGGCATAGTCGGCCAGCTCGGCGGCGTGGCGCTCGGTGTCGTTGGTGCCGTCGATGAGGGCCCACTCGAACGACAACCGGCGGTGCGTGGCCTCGACGTAGTCGCGGCAGGCCTCGGCGAGGACCGCCAGCGGATAGCGGCGGTTGATCGGGACCAGCTCGTCGCGCTCGGCGTCGTTGGCCAGGTGGAGCGACACCGCGAGGTTCACCGGCAGCGACGCCTCGGCCAGGCGGCGGATGCCGGGCACGACCCCGACCGTCGACAGCGTGAGGTGCCGGGCGCCGAGGCCCAGGTCGCCGTGGATGCGCTCGACCGCCGCCCAGGTGCGGTCGTAGTTGGCGAACGGCTCGCCCATGCCCATGAAGACGACGTTGGAGAGCCGCTGCCCGTCGGCCGTGGCCCGGGTCCGGGCCCGGACCACCTGCTCGACGATCTCGCCGACGGTGAGGTGCCGGTCGAACCCGGCCTGGCCCGTCGCGCAGAAGCTGCACGCCATGGCGCAGCCCGCCTGCGACGACACGCAGACGGTGGCCCGGTCCGGGTAGCGCATCAGCACGGTCTCGACCTGGCGGCCGTCGGCGAGCGTCCAGAGCCACTTCACGGTCCGGCCGTCGTCCGACGTCGACTCGGCGGCGAGCTCGAGGGCCGGAGGGAGGGCCTCGGCGAGCTGGGCACGGAGGCCCTTGGGCAGGGTCGTCCACGCCGAGGGCTCGGTCCCGTGCTGGTGCAGCCCCTGCCACACCTGGTCGACGCGGTAGCGGGGCTGGTCCGCGAGCAGGTCCGACAGCTCGTCGACCGTCCAGTCGTAGCGCGAGCGCGCCGCGGCGGCGTCAGGGGCCGGCGTCACGACCGGTAGACCCGGCGCCGGCTGTGCGTGGTGAACCCGAGGCGGTCGTAGAGGCGGCGCGCCGGCTCGTTGTCGGCCTCGACGTAGAGGTTGGCGACGCCGATGCCCTGCCCGGCGAGGTGGTCGAGGCCGGCCAGGACGAAGGCCGGGCCCAGGCCCTCACCTCGATGCGAGGGGTCGACGCCGATCACGTAGATCTCGCCGAGCACGGGATCGTCGGCGGTGGCGGGGTGGACCTTGGTCCAGCAGGAGCCGGCCAGCTCGCCGGGACGGGCAGGGTCGTCGGCCACGAGGAAGCCGGCGGGGTCGAACCAGGGCTCGGCCGTCCGCTGGGCGAGGGTGGCGTGCGTCTCCCGGCCCTGGTCGGGGTGGCTGGCGAAGGCCCGGTTGTTGACGCGCAGCCAGGCGTCGGCATCGCTCGGTCGGAACGGGCGCACGACGAGGGACGGGGCCGCGGCGCGAGCCGGGTGGTCGGCGGGCACGGGCAGTGGCCGCCGGAGCTGGAGGAGGTCGCGCCGGGACGTCAGCCCGGCGGCGTCGGCGACGGCCTCGGGCAGCGGGTCGAGCTCCTCGGCCGGGTGCTCGGCGGCGAGGTGGAGCGTGGCCCCTGCGGCCGCGGCCCGGTCGGCCAGCGCCGCGAGGGCGTCGACCAGCGCCTGCGCCAGGTCGGGCCCCGCGGCGCGTCCGCCCGCCCCCGTCAGCTCGACCTCGGCGTCGTCGCCCCGGCGGTGGTAGCGGAGGTCGACGCCGCCGACGGTGACGACGTCGGCGCCCGAGGCCGTGACGAGGGGGTCGGGGAGGTGGAGCTCGGGCACCTCCCGACGCTACCGGGCCGCCCCGGCGGCCGGTCGGGGCGGGCTGCGTATCCTCGGGCGCCATGGCCCGTCCCCGCACGCCCGCCGGTCGAGCCCGGCGCACGCTCGAGCGCCTCGCGGCGGAGTACCCCGGCACGCCGGTGGAGCTGTGCGAGCTGCGGCACCGCAACCCCTTCGAGCTGCTGACGGCGACGATCCTCTCGGCCCAGACCACCGACGCGCGGGTCAACCTGGTCACGCCCGTGCTGTTCGAGCGCTACCCGACCCCCGAGGACCTGGCCGCGGCGGACCTGGCCGACGTCGAGGAGATCGTCCGGTCGACCGGCTTCTACCGGAACAAGGCCAAGAGCATCGTGGGGATGGCCAACGCGCTCGTCGACCGCTTCGGCGGCGAGGTGCCGACGGCGATGTCCGACTGGGTGACGGTGCCCGGCGTGGGCCGCAAGACGGCCAACGTGGTGCGCTCGGTGGCCCAGGACCTGCCGGGGCTGCCGGTCGACACGCACGTGCTGCGGCTGTCGCAACGGCTCGGGCTCACCGCCGAGACCGATCCCGTGAAGGTGGAACACGAGCTCGGCGCCATGGTGCCGGCCGCGCAACGGGGCCTGTTCAGCCTCCGGCTGATCCTGCACGGCCGGCGGGTGTGCGTGGCCCGGAAGCCGGCATGCGACCGCTGCGTCCTCAACGACTTCTGCCCGTCGGCGTTCCGGGTCTGACGGGCGCTCCGGCTGACGGTGGCGTCACCTTTCGTGACGAACGTCACCCCAGAGGAGACGGTTGCGCCGGCAACGGCGTGACGAGTCCGTCAGGATCTGCCTATAGTGACCCCAGACCAGGTACCCGCCACCTGGTTGGACGCGACGCCGGGATCCGCCGCCTGGTGTCGCTGCACCGCCGCCCTTCGGGGCGGCGGTGCTGTTTTTCCCCTCGGGGGTCCGAGCCACGGCACCGCCGGGCAGACTCGGGGCCCATGGCCACCATCGACGCCGCCGAGCTGTCGTCCATCGTCGACATCGTCGACGAGACCACGACCCGGGTGGCCCAGCTCGGCGAGCGCCTGGATGACGGCAGCACGTCCGATGCGGCCAACGCCCTCTTCGAGGCCGAGCGCTCCCTGAAGATGGCGGCGCGCGCCCTCGCCCGGGCCCGTCGCGGCCTCGGCGACTGACCCGAACGGGGTTCTTCGGCGAAGGGGGCGGCCGGTAGCCTCGCCCCGTGCTGCGACGACTCGACCTCCGCGGCGCGGGCACCGACCTGCGCGGCAAGCTGCCGCGACCGGACCAGGCCGCCGCCGGCCCCGTCGCCGCCGTCGAGGAGATCCTGGCCGACGTCCGCGAGCGGGGCGACGACGCGGTGCGAGACCTCACCGAGCGCTTCGACGGCACCCGGCCCGGCGCCCTGCGCGTCCCGCCCGAGGCGATCCGCTCGGCGCTCGACGCCATCGACCCCGAGCTGCGCGCCGCACTCGAGACGGCGGCCGCCGGGATCCGCGACTTCCACGAGCAGCAGGTGCAGGGCGACCACGCCTACGAGCGCGACGGCATCGAGGTCGTCGGCCGGAAGGTACCCGTGGACCGGGCGGGCTGCTACGTCCCGGGCGGCCGGGCGATCTACCCGAGCACCGTGCTGATGACGGCGGTGCCCGCGAAGGTCGCCGGGGTCGCCGAGGTCGTGCTGTGCGTGCCACCCGACCGCACCGGTGCGGTGCCGGCAGCCACGCTGGCCGCCGCCGCGGTGGCCGGCGTCGACGAGGTGTACGCCATCGGCGGCGCCCAGGCCATCGGTGCCCTGGCGTACGGCACGGAGTCGGTCCGACCGGTCGACGTCATCGTCGGACCGGGCAACGTCTACGT
>DATAGR010000403.1:0-4292 GCA_036263575.1 Aquihabitans sp.
GAGGGCGAGCCCGGCGACGCCGACGGCGCCGATCACCAGCTCCGGCGTGCCGGCGCCGGACACCAGCCCGATCGAGGTGACGAGGCCCTCTCGGAGGCGGTCGCCGAGATCGGCGCCGGCGCCACCGGCCGCGCCGCCAGCTCGGCCCGTGCGCAGGCTGCCGCCGAGCACCTCGGCCTCGAGGGCGCGGTTGGCGAGGACTCCGATGGCGACGCCGGCCGCAGAGGCGGCCCCGATGACGAGGGAGCGCCCGAGGCGGCGGTCCACGACCACCGTCCAGAGCAGCACCGCCCCGGTCATGGTCGCCCCGTACAGCAGCGACTCGGTGCGCATGGAGAACCCGGCGCCCCACAGGAGACCGGCCGCCCCGCCCAGCACGGCCACCCGCCCGAGCCGCTCGCCGGCACGGGCGTCGGCCAGGGCCACGACCGCCCACGCCATGGCCGCGAGGCCGAGGGTGTGCTCCCAGAGGTCGACGGCGTAGAGGAGCACCGGGCCGGCCAGCCCGACGAGCCAGAAGGCCCAGCGGGCCCGGTCCTCGTCGGCGCCGAAGCGCCGGGCGAGGGAACGGGCGGCCGCCGCGCACAGCACGCCGCCCGCCATCGGGAGGAGGAGCGACAGCCGGTAGCCGCCCACGTCGTGGAGGGGGCGGGCGGCCAGGATCATCGGCACGGTGGTGACCTGGATCCAGCGGTCGCCTATGCGCCCGGTGCCGTAGTACGGGTGGAGGTCACCGTCGGGGTCCCGGGCCTCGGCCCAGTAGCCGACGTCGAGATCGGTCGAGGCGCCGCGCTCGTCCATTGCCTCCAGCGTCAGGACCTTGCCGCCGGTGTCGGTGCCGAGGTACCCGCCGGGGTCGTTGGCCAGGGCCAGCGCCCCGTACGCCACCAGCAGGAGGGCGACGGCGGCGAGGGCGCGTCGCGGGCGCCGGGGCGCTGGCGCGGGCGCTGGTCGCGCCGGTGCCGCACCGGTCGCCTCGCGCTGGTCGACGGTCGCCATCACACCCCCTCAGGTCGGCACCTCGGCGGTCAGATCAAGTCAGGCCGGCTCGCCGTCGGGCCCCAGCGGGGTCGTGGCGGTCACGGCCGCGACCGGCACCGGCCCGTACACGTGCGGGTACGCCTGGCCCGACCCGGAGGTGTCCTCCTCGACGAGGGCGAGGTCGCCGAGGGCCGACCGGTCGAGCGCCAGGGCGAGCAAGTCGGTGCGGCCGGGGAAGTGCCGGCCGACGGTGCCGGCGACCTGGTGGCCCCACGAGCAGTGCACGAACCCCTCGGCGGCCAGCGACGGCGGCACGATCTCCCCCGACGCCTGGTGCTCCGCCCACTCCTCGGCGCTGGCGAGGTGGTAGAGGCCGTCGGGGTCGAGCGTGATCATGGGGGCCAGCTTGGCAGCCGGCCCCCGCTCAACCCTCCATGCCCAGCAGCGGGCGCAGGAACCGCCCGGTGTAGGAGTCCGGCGTGTCGGCCACGGCCTCGGGCGTGCCCTCCACCACGACCTGGCCGCCGCCGGAGCCGCCCTCGGGCCCCATGTCGATGATCCAGTCGGCGGTCTTGATCACGTCGAGGTTGTGCTCGATGACGAGCACGGTGTTGCCCTGGTCGACCAGCCGGCCGAGCACGGTGAGCAGCTTGCGGATGTCCTCGAAGTGGAGGCCGGTGGTGGGCTCGTCGAGCAGGTAGATGGTGTGGCCGGTGGAGCGCTTCGAGAGCTCGGACGCCAGCTTGATCCGCTGGGCCTCGCCGCCCGACAGGGTCGGCGCCGACTGTCCGAGGCGCACGTAGCCGAGGCCGACGTCGACCAGGGTCTGCATGTGGCGGGCGATCACCGGCTGGTTGGCGAAGAAGGTGAGCGCCTCTTCGCACGGCATGTCGAGGACCTCGGCGACGTTCTTGCCCTTGAACTCGATGTCGAGCGTGTCGCGGTTGTACCGGGCGCCCTTGCACACCTCGCACGGCACGTACACGTCGGGCAGGAAGTGCATCTCGATCTTGATCGTGCCGTCGCCCGAGCAGTTCTCGCAGCGGCCGCCCTTCACGTTGAAGCTGAAGCGCCCCGGCAGGTAGCCGCGCACCTTGGCCTCGGTGGTCTGGGCGAAGAGCTTGCGGACGTGGTCCCAGACGCCGGTGTAGGTGGCCGGGTTGGAGCGCGGGGTGCGGCCGATCGGCGACTGGTCGATGTTGATGACCTTGTCGAGGTGCTCGATGCCGGTGACCTTCTTGTGGAGGCCCGGCGGCGTCTTGCTCTTGTAGATCCGCGCCATGAGCGAGCGGAGGAGGATGTCGTTGACGAGGGTGGACTTCCCCGACCCAGACACGCCCGTGACGGCCACGAACAGCCCGAGCGGGAAGTCGACGTCGACCTCGCGGAGGTTGTGCTCGCGGGCGCCCTTGACCGAGAGCCACTCCCCCGTCGGCGCACGCCGGGCCGCCGGCACCGGGATCGTCTTCTTGCCGGACAGGTACTGGCCGGTGATCGACGCCTTGCTCTTGAGCAGGCCCTTCACCGCCCCGGCGTAGACCACCGAGCCGCCGTGCTCGCCGGCGCCGGGGCCGATGTCGACGATGTAGTCGGCCACCGCGATGGTGTCCTCGTCGTGCTCCACGACGAGGACCGTGTTGCCGAGGTCGCGGAGGCGGATCAGCGTGTCGATCAGACGGCGGTTGTCGCGCTGGTGCAGGCCGATCGAGGGCTCGTCGAGCACGTAGAGGACGCCGACGAGGCCCGAGCCGATCTGGCTGGCGAGACGGATGCGCTGCGCCTCGCCGCCCGCGAGCGTGGCCGACGACCGGTGCAGCGACAGGTAGGTGAGGCCGACGTCGATGAGGAACCCGAGGCGGGCGTTCACCTCCTTCAGGATCGGGTCGGCCACGATGCGGTCGCGGTCGCTGATCTCGAGCTCGGCGAAGAGCTGGGCGGCATCGGAGATCGGGATCGACGACATGTCGTGGATGTTCTTGCCGCCCACCGTGACGGCGAGCGTGAACGGCTTCAGCCGGGCGCCCTCGCACTGGGGGCACGGCACCTCGCGCATGTAGCCCTCGAACTGCTCGCGCTGGCTGTCGGACTCCGTGTCGGCGTGGCGGCGCTTGATCCAGGTGACGGCGCCCTCGAACGTGGCCTGGTAGCTGCGGGTGCGGCCGTAGCGGTTCTTGTAGCGGACCTGCACCTTGGCGGTGCCGGCGCCGTACATCAGCACCTTCTGCTGCTTGGCCGTGAGCGCCGACCACGGCACGTCCATGGGGATGGCCTTCTCCTCGCAGATGGCCTCCAGCAGGCGCTGGTGGTACTGCAGGTGGCCGCCCGCCCACGGCGAGATGGCGCCGCCCGCGAGGGTCTGGTCGGGGTCGGGGACGACGAGGTTGACGTCGACCTCGAACTGGGTGCCGAGGCCGTCGCAGCGCTCGCAGGCGCCGTAGGGCGAGTTGAAGGAGAAGTTCCGCGGCGCCAGCTCCTCGTAGCTCTTGCCGTCGACCGGGCAGGCCAGGTGCTGGGAGAACGTGAGGATCTCGCCGTCGCCGTCGCCGTCCTTGGGCACCAGCTCGACCTCGGCCACGCCCTCGGCCAGCAGCAGCGCCGTCTCGAGCGACTCGGTGAGCCGCCGCTCGATGCCCTCGCGCTTCACGAGGCGGTCGACCACGACCTCGATGTGGTGGACCTCGTAGCGGGCCAGGTCGACCTTGGTGCCGAGGTCGTGGAGCTCGCCGTCGATCCGGGCCCGGACGTAGCCCTGGGCGGCGAGGTCGGCCAGCAGCGTCTCGTAGTTGCCCTTGCGGCCCCGCACCACCGGGGCCAGCACCTGGAACCGGGTGCCCTCGGGCAGCTCGAGGATGCGGTCGACGATCTGCTGGGGCGTCTGGCGGGAGATGACCACGCCGTGCTCGGGGCAGTGGGGCACGCCGATGCGGGCGAAGAGCAGCCGCAGGTAGTCGTAGATCTCGGTGACGGTGCCCACGGTGGAGCGCGGGTTCTTCGACGCCGACTTCTGGTCGATCGAGATCGCCGGCGACAGGCCCTCGATGAAGTCGACGTCGGGCTTGTCCATCTGGCCGAGGAACTGCCGGGCGTAGGACGACAGGGACTCGACGTAGCGGCGCTGGCCCTCGGCGTAGATCGTGTCGAACGCCAGGGACGACTTCCCCGAGCCGGACAGGCCGGTGAAGACGATCAGCTTGTCCCTCGGCAGGTCGACCGACACGTCTCGGAGGTTGTGCTCTCGGGCGCCACGGATCACGAGGGAGTCAGACACGACCCAGGAGCCTACCGCCCGCCCCGGCGACGCATGCGAACGT
>DATAGR010000404.1:0-6285 GCA_036263575.1 Aquihabitans sp.
GATGCCGGGCCCGGCGGCCACGATGAGCCCGGTGGGGACGTGGTCGCCCGTGCGCCAGTGGCCGTAGGGCCGCACGACGGTGCCCGTCGCCGGCGACCAGACGCGCTCGATCGGGTCGGTGCGCGCCCACTCGACGAACAGGTCGGGCATGAGGTCGTCAGGGCGGCGCTCGTAGACGTCGTCGGCGATCACGACCTCGGCCACGACCGGTCCACCGGTGTCGACGTTGACCAGCTCCAGCAGCCGGTCGACGAGCCAGTGCAGGACCTCGTCACGGGCGCCGGGGTGGACCCGGCCCGCGCCCTCGCGCCCGGCGAGGTTGAGGCGCACGCCGCCCGACACGGTGTTGTTGGGCGCTGCGAACCAGCGCCGCTCGGCGATCGGCGGCACGGCGCCGTGCTCCTCGGCGGGCGCCGTGGCCAGGCGCCGGCGGACCAGCGGGGCCGCCAGGCGGCCGGCGCGCCGGCGCGCCGCGACGGGGAGCGGGCTGGTGGCCAGCGACGCCAGGCGGGTGGCCCGCCCGAACAGGTCGGGCTCGTCGAGCGACCGCTCCAGGTTCGCCAGCACGGGGTCGAGGAGGTGGGTGCCGTCGTGGTGGGCCACCATGCCGTGCGGCAGCAGCAGGTAGGCGGTGTCGTCGGGGCCGAGGCGGTCGAGGTGGTCGCCGATGACCGAGTCCACCCGGCGGTAGATGTCGAGGACGGGGTCGACGCCGAAGGCGGCCAGGGCGGCGGGGTCGTGGCGGGGGTGGTCCGGGTCGTGGTGGTGCCAGAGCTGGTGACCGACGCAGTGGCTCTCGCCCAGCACCGTCCAGAAGACGTCCCACCCGCCCCGGTCGAGCAGGTGGAGCGAGGCCTGGCGCTTGCGCTCGACCGCGACCCGCAGGTCGTCGATGAGGCGCAGCTCCTCGTCGAGGGTGCGGATCGGGTCGGCCCGGTGGACGTAGTCGCACGGGGCGAACTGCTCGCGGTCCGGGTGGTGGGCCTCGCCCAGGTGGCCGCCGGTGAGGTCGTCGAGCTCGCCGATCAGCTCGGGCGGCCACGAGCGCGTGCCCCGGTGGCGGTCGTGGCAGCCCCACTCCACGACCATCACGCCGTCGACCGGGGCCGGCCACGTGTGGGGCACGTCGATCATGGCCGAGCGCCGGCCGGCCCGGTCGAGGTGCGCCCAGAGCTGGGTGCCGACGACCGTCTCGGGGTTCGGGTCGGTCTCCCGGTGCTCGTAGGTGACGGGGTCGATCTCGTCCCAGCACAGGTAGCGGTGGAGGTCTGGGCCGACGCCCGTCGTGATCGACGCCCAGTTCGAGGTCACGAAGACCCCGGGCGGGGCCACCACCGTGGCCGCGGTGCCGCCGTCGAGCATCCGGCGCACCGCCGGGAGCTCGCCGGCCGCTGCCCACGCCCGGACCAGGTCCGGGTCGGCGGCGTCCATTGCGATGACCATCGTTCGCCCGTTCCCACCCATGGCGGCGGACGTTAGTTGCGGGCGCACCGGCCACGCGAGGCCGGTCGACGACGTCCGGGGTGGTGGCGGGCCGCCCGGATGGGCAGGCTGGGCGGCGTGGACGAACGCACCGCAGCCCGCCGAGCCCTCGCCGACGAGCCGGAGCACGGCGGCGGCGACGCCGAGATCGTCGTCTACTGGCGGCCGGGCTGCGGGTTCTGCTCGTCGCTGCGCCGTCAGCTCGACGGCGCCGGCGTGCCGCACCGGCTGGTCGACATCTGGGCCGACCGGGCCGCCGCCGAGGTGGTGCGGTCCTTCGCCCGGGGCAACGAGACGGTGCCGACCGTCGTGGTGGGCCCGGTGGGCCTGGTGAACCCGGGCCTGCACGAGGTCCTGGCCGCAGCGGCCGACCACGCCCCCGGTGCGGTCCCCGAGGGCTACGAACCGCCGGGTCCGGGCCGCTGGTCGGGTCGGCGCCGCTGAGCGTCGACGGAAGGACGGTCAGCAGGTCCGGATGAAGACGTGGACCACGAAGACGCGCGAGCCGTTCCTGGCCACGCCGACGCCGACGCCGTTCCAGGTGGTGCTGAGGACGTTGGCGCGGTGCGCCGACGAACCCATGAAGCCACGCTGGACCGCCGTGGTGGTCCCCCCGACGCCGACGTTCTCGCCGATGTTGCACCAGCGGACGTTGATGCCGCTGGCGAGGGTGGAGTGCCGCAGGCGGTTCTCGCGAGCCAGCTGGTTCGCCCACGCCTGGGCCTTGCGCTGGGCCGAGGCCTGGGTCGGCAGGGTGCGGCGGCCGTGGGCGCGCCGGTCGTTCTGCAGGGCGTCGTAGGCGTTCCGTTGGCCGACGCTGAGGCAGCCGCCGAGCAGGAGGCTGACGGCGAGCGCCACGGCCGCCACCGCGGTGGTCCGGGTCGTGGGGGTGAGGCGGGGCGCGGGCGGGCGCGTCATGTCAGGGGAGCTCCTGGGGTGGGCGGTGTCCGGGCGGGGCATTTCGTCACGGAAACGTAGTGTTTGTCGGCTTGGGGAACGGGTATCCGGCCCAGGAAAACTCCGCTACCTGGGCCGCCCGGGGTCGCATCGCGGCCCGACTGTGACGATGTCGTTACGTGAGGAGCAGCCGCACGGCGACGCCGACGCCGAGCACCACGACCGCGGCGCGCAGGACCGTCGGGGGCACCCGGCGGCCCACCCTCGCGCCCAGGGCGCCGCCCACCACGGCTCCCGCGCCGACGAGCGCCACCGCCCGCCAGTCCACGTCGGCGAACACGATGAACACCACGGCGGCGACGGCGTTCACCGTCCCGGCCAGCACGTTCTTGAGCGCGTTCGACCGGCGGAGCTCGTCGGGCACGAACACGGCGAGCATCGACAGCAGGATCACGCCCTGGGCGGCACCGAAGTAGCCGCCGTAGATGCCGGCGCCGAAGCCGATGGCCAGCGGCACCGGGCCGACGTCACGGGCACCCTCGACCCGGCGGCCCGCCACCCAGGCCGAGAGCCGGGGCTGGGCGACCATGAGCGCGCAGGCCAGCAGGACCAGCAGCGGGACGACGGCGTCGAACACGTCCGACGGCAGGGTGAGCAGGAGGGTCGAGCCCGTCACGCCGCCGAGGGCGGAGGCCACGGCCAGGGTGCGGGCCCGGCGCCCCTGGCCCTGGAGCTCCCGCCGGTAGCCGTACACGCTGCTGACCGATCCCGGCACCAGCCCGATGTTGTTCGAGACGTTGGCGGTCACCGGCGGGAGGCCGACCGCGAGCAGGGTCGGGAAGGTGATGAGGCTGCCTGAGCCGATGACCGCGTTCACCGCGCCGGCGGCCATGCCGGCCGCGATCACGGCGACCACCTCCAGCCCGGACACCGGGCCATGGTGGCAGCCGGACGCCGACCGGCCATCCCTGACGCATCGTCAGGAACGACCTGGCATGCTGGTCGGGCGCCCCACCGCCCCCGGCGGCGAGCCCAGCGCAGCGCCCCGCCCCGACCCTCCGGAGGGCCCATGTCCACCACCGATGCGTCCCCGACCGGTGCGGCGCCCGCCACCGGCACCACGCCCACCGCCGTGCACCTCGGTGCCGACGACCTGCCGTTCGTCGACATCGGCGACGGCTCGAAGCTCAAGGTCATCCAGGTCGACGCGGCCCAGGAGCTCTGGATCGTCGAGAACGTCTTCACGGCGGGCTACGTCGTCCAGCGCCACCGCCACACCGGGCCGGTGTACGCCTACACGACCTCGGGCGCGTGGCGGTACCAGGAGTACCCCGACGTCAACCGGGCCGGCTCCTTCCTCTTCGAGCCGACCGGCTCGACCCACACCCTGGAGTGCCTGGAGGACGACACCCACGTGTGGTTCCAGATGTACGGGCAGAACCTGAACCTCGACGCCGACGGCAACGTCGAGAGCGTCTTCGACGGTCCCGGCACGCTCGAGGGCTACTACCTCCTGTGCGAGGCGGCGGGCCTGCCTCGCCCGAACATCCTGGTCTCGTGACCGAGGTGCACGCCGGCGCCGGACCGGCGCTGGCCGACCCCAACACGTTCGCGGCGGGCGTGCCCCACGAGGCGCTGGCCGAGCTGCGGCGCACCACCCCCGTGGCCTGGCAGGAGATGGACGGCCAACCGGGGTTCTGGGCGGTGCTGCGCCACGCCGACGTGGTCACCGTGGCGCGCGACCCGGCCACCTTCTCGGCCGAGCGTGGCGGCGTGGTGCTCGAGGACCTCCCGCCCGAGAGCCTCGAGATGATGCGCGGCATGTTGCTGGCCATGGACCCGCCCCGGCACGTCACGTACCGCAAGCCGCTGGCCGACACGTTCAAGGCCAAGGTGATCGCCGACCTCGAACCGCAGATCCGCGGCATCTGCCGGGACCTGATGGCCGAGGCCGCCGCCGCCGGACCCGAGGTCGAGTTCGTCCACGAGGTCACCGCCGGCCTGCCGACCCGGGTCATGGGCCGGCTGATGGGGCTGCCGGAGGACGACTGGGCGCTCCTGCACTCGCTCGCCGAGCGGCAGACCGCGGGCCAGGACCCCGACATCAACCCGCCCGCCGCCGACGGCAGCACCGAGGCCGACTTCTCGGCATCGATCGACATGGCGATGTACGCCATCGAGTTCGCGGCTCGGCGGCGGCTCGAGCCGCCTCGGCCCGACCTCACCACGCTCATCCTCGACGGCGACTTCGACGGCCAGCCGATGACGGACATCGACTTCGGCAGCTTCTTCGTCCAGCTGGTGACGGCCGGGAACGACACCACCAAGACCATGCTGTCCTCTGGGCTGCTGGCGCTGCTGGAGCACCCCGACCAGCTCGCCGAGCTGCGGGCCGACCCGTCGCTGGTGCCGGGGGCCGTGGAGGAGGTGCTGCGCTGGGCCAACCCGCTGCACTACTTCCGCCGCACCGCCACCGCCGACGCCGAGCTCGGCGGGGTCACGATCGCCGCCGGCGACAAGGTGGCGATGTACTACACGGCCGCCAACCGCGACGACGACGTCTTCGACGACGCGCAACGCTTCGACATCCACCGGTCGCCCAACCCGCACCTCTCGTTCGGCATCGCCGAGCACTTCTGCCTCGGCGTGCACCTGGCCCGGCTCGAGGGTCGGGTGTTCCTGCAGGAGCTGCTCGCCGCGTTCGACGGCATCGAGCTCGCCGGGGAGCCCGTCCGCCTGCGGTCGAACCTGAACAACAGCTACAAGCGCCTCCCGATCCGGCTCACCGGCCACCACCCGCCCGACCCCACGACCTAGGGGCAGCGTGCGGTAGACGTGGTGCCGTGCCGCAGCAGGTGTTGGTGATCGGGATCGGGGCGGGGGACCCGTCGTACGTCACCGTCCAGGCCGTCGAGGCGCTCAACCGGGCCGACGTCTTCTTCGTGCTCGACAAGGGCGAGGCCAAGGACGACCTGGTGGCGCTGCGCCGCGAGATCTGCGACCGCTTCATCGACGGCCCCTACCGGGTGGTCGAGCGCACCGATCCCGAGCGGGTCCTCCGCGACGGCTCCTACCGGGCCGACGTGCGGGCGTGGCACGAGCAGCGGGCCGACCTCTACGAGGAGCTGCTGCGCGACGAGGTCGCAGAGGGCGAGGTCGCTGCGTTCCTCGCCTGGGGCGATCCGTCGCTCTACGACAGCACGACCCGCATCCTCGACCAGGTGGTGGCCCGGGGCGCGCTCGACCTGCAGGTCGAGGTCGTGCCCGGCATCAGCAGCCTCCACGCCCTCACGGCCCGGTTCGCCATCCCGCTCAACCACGTCGGCGGCCCGGTCACCATCACCACCGGTCGGCAGCTGGCCGCCATGGCCCCGGCCGACATCGACAACGTGGTGGTCATGCTCGACGGCGCCTGCTCGTTCACGGCGGTGGACCCCGAGGGGCTCACGATCTACTGGGGCGCCTACCTCGGCAGCCCCGACGAGCTGCTGGTGTCCGGGCCGCTGGCCGAGGTCGCCGGGCGCATCGAGGCGGTGCGGGCCGAGGCCCGGGCCCGGAAGGGCTGGATGTTCGACACCTACCTGCTCCGACGCGACGCCGGGTCGTGACCGCGTCGGTGCTGCTGCTGGCCGGCACCACGGAGGCCGCCGAGCTGGCCCGCGCCCTGCACGGGCGGGCCGGCGTCCGGGTGCTGGCCTCGCTCGCCGGCCGCACGTCGGCGCCTGGCGCGCTGCCGTGCCCGGTGCGGGTCGGGGGCTTCGACGGCGTCGCCGGCCTGGTCGAGGAGCTGCGCGCCGGCGGCCACCGGTTGCTCGTAGACGCCACCCACCCGTTCGCCGCGCAGATGCCCCGGCACGCCGCGGCCGCGGCGACCGAGGCGGGCGTGCCGCGCCTGCGGCTCGTGCG
>DATAGR010000405.1:0-1769 GCA_036263575.1 Aquihabitans sp.
CACGTCGAGCGCCGCCTCGGGGTCGGTCGGCGCCAGCCGGTCGAGGGCGTCCTCCGCCTCCCGCCGGAACGGCGCCGACGCAGCCAGCGCGTCGGCGGGCAGGTCGTGCTCCAGGAGGTCGAAGAGCGGACGCCCGACCAGCAACGTCGTGGCGACGTCCTGCTCGGTGAAGCGGTACGGCCCGATGGCGTGCACGGCGGCACCCTACGGCCGCCGCGACGGGGCCGAGGTGGCACACTCGGCCCATGGTCGCCGCCGCCCCCGATCCCGGAGCCGGGCTGGGCACGTCGTCCACCCTGGCCGGTGACCGATCCGGCACCGAGCCGGAGGCCACGGTCGACCGGCGGCTCCCGGGCGCCCACTACGCCACGTTCGAGGGGCTGCGGGCCCTGGCGGCGGTCATGGTGGTGGTCCACCACGCCGCCAGCATCGCCGGCCCCGAGCGCACCAGCCGCTGGGTGCGGGTGCCCGCCGAGGTCATGGACGGCGGCGTCGCCGTCTTCTTCGTGCTCTCCGGCTTCCTCATCTACCGGCCCTTCGCGCTGGCCCACCGCGCCGGCGCCGGCGCTCCCGACCCCGCCCGCTTCTGGTGGCGGCGGGTCCTCCGCCTGGTGCCCGCGTACTGGGTGGCGCTCAGCTTCTTCTGGTTCCTGGGCGCCTTCGACCTGGGCGACGACTGGTGGCGCTACTACCTGTTCCTGCAGACCTACTCCCGCACCACCACCCTCGGCGGGCTCGTGCAGGCGTGGAGCCTCTGCACCGAGATCACCTTCTACCTGCTGGTCCCCGTCTGGGCCGGGGCGCTGCGTCGCCTGCTGCCCCGCCGGGCCCTCGGGGCCTGGGGCGACCTGGCGGCGTGCGGGATCCTCTACGGCGTCGCGGTGGTCGCCCGCCAGGTCATCTCCTCGGCCAACCCGACGTGGCGGGGCCTGTCGTTCCAGTGGCTGCCCACCAACCTCGACCTGTTCGCGGTCGGCATGGCCGTGGCCGTCGTGTCGGTCCACGCCGCCGAGGGCGGGCGCCTCGGCGAGCTGACGGCGCGCCTGGCCCGACCGGCGCTGGCCTGGTGGGCCGCCGCCCTGGCCCTGTTCGCCTGGTACGCCGTGCGGGTCGGACCGCCGGACGGCGCCATGCTGGCCGACCCGAACGGCGCCTACACCGGCACGTTCTGGCACCAGCGCCAGCTCGTCCTCGGCCTGTTCACCGCCCTCATCCTCGTGCCGGCCGTGTTCGGCGACGACACCCGTGGCGTCGTCGCCCGTGCCCTCCGCTGGCGACCGATCACCTGGATCGGCACGGTGTCGTTCGGCCTCTACCTGTGGCACTTCGACTGGATGAAGCGGGCCGTGCCGCGGACGAACGGCTTCACGGGCGAGCAGCTGTGGCCGGGCTGGGGCGAGCTCCCCGGCGGCACCATGGGCTTCTGGTACCTGCTGGCCATCGGCCTCGGCGTCGGTTCCCTGGCGGCCGCGCTGAGCTGGTCGCTCCTCGAGCAGCCGTTGCAGCGCTACCGCGACCTCGTCCGCCGCCGCCGCTGACGCAGGGCGCGCCGGGCGCCCCCGCTCAGCCGCGCAGGGACGCCCCGTGGGCGGCCTCGACGGCGGCGATGAGCCGGGTACGCACCTCGGCCACCTCGCCGTCGGTGAGGGTCCGGTCGACGGCCTGGAGCCGCACCGCGAACGCCAGGCTGCGGCGCCCGTCGGCCACCCCGGCCCCCCGGTAGACGTCGAAGAGGTGGACGGACCACACGAGCTCGTCGGCTCCGGCGA
>DATAGR010000406.1:0-6441 GCA_036263575.1 Aquihabitans sp.
GACCTCGGGGTACGCGGCCAGGTGCAGGTACGTGAACAGGACGAGGTCGGGGCGCAGCAGCTGGAGCTCGGACGGCTGTGGCTCCTTGACCTTGCACACGAGCCCGGCCCGCTCCCACACCTCCTCGGCCGACGCCACCACCTCGGCGCCCACCGCCGCGTACTGCTCGTCGGGGATGCTGGCGCCGGCGCCGGCGCCGGCCTGGATCAGGACGTCGACCCCGTGGCCGTGGAGCTCGCGCACACCGTCCGGCGTGATGGCGACGCGGCCCTCGTCGGGCTTGATCTCGGTCGGCACGCCCACGACGAGCGGGGCGGCGGGGGGAGGGGAGCTCATCGGCGGGTCCTCGCTGCTGCTGTCGGTGGGGCCGGGCGTTGCGGCGCGATGGGGCCGGGGAGCCGCTCAGCGGTGCATGGCATCCATGGCCTCCAGCAGGGCGGCGCGGATGGCCCGGGCGATCTCGTCGAACTCCTCGGGACCGGCCACGAGCGGCGGCGAGAGCTGGATCACCGGCTCGCCGCGGTCGTCGGCCCGGCACAACAGCCCCTCGGCGATGAGCTTCGGCGTGAGGATGCCCCGCAGGAGGTGGTCGGACTCCTCGGCGCTGAAGGACTCCTTGGTGGTCGTGTCCTTCACCAGCTCGATGCCGTAGAAGTAGCCCATCCCCCGCACGTCGCCGACGATGGGCAGGTCGGCCAGCTGGTCGAGGGCGGCGCGGAAGCCGTCCTCGTTGGCCCGCACGTGGTCGGTGAGCCCCTCCCGCTCGAGCAGGTCGAGGTTGGCGAGGGCGACGGCGCAGCTCACCGGGTGGCCGCCGAAGGTGATGCCGTGCAGGAAGGCCTCGTCGGCCTCGAGGAAGGCCTCGGCGATCCGGTCAGACACCATGACGCCGCCGAGCGGCGAGTAGCCCGAGGTCAGGCCCTTGGCCATGGTGATCATGTCGGGCTGGTAGCCGAGGCGCTCGGCGCCGAACCAGGCACCGAGGCGACCGAAGGCGCAGATCACCTCGTCGCTCACCAGCAGCACGCCGTGGCGATCGCAGATCTCGCGCACCCGCTGGAAGTAGCCGGGCGGCGCCGTGAAGCAGCCACCCGAGTTCTGGACGGGCTCGAGGAACACGGCCGCCACCGTCTCCGGGCCGGCCTCGACGATGGCGGCCTCGATGGCGTCCGCCGGCTGCAGCAGGGCCTCGGGGCTGGTGTCGGTGGCTCGGTACGAGCCGGTGTTCGGCACCTTGATGCCGGCGTCGGTCAGCATCGGGGCGAAGACGTCCTTGATGCCCTGGAGCCCGGTGACGGTGAGGGCCCCGAGGGTGGTGCCGTGGTACGCGAGGTCGCGGGAGATCACCTTGTACCGGCCGGTGTCGCCCCGCATCACGTGGTACTGCCGGGCCAGCTTCCACGCCGTCTCGACCGCCTCGCCGCCGCCGGTGGTGAAGAACACCCGGTTGAGGTCGCCGGGCGCCAGCGACGCCAGGCGGGTGGCCAGCTCGACGGCGGTGGGGTGGGCGAAGGTCCAGACCGGGAAGTAGGCGAGCTTCTCGGCCTGGGCGGCCGCGGCTCGGGCCAGCTCGGGTCGACCGTGGCCGGCCTGGACGGTGAACAGCCCGGCGAGGCCGTCGAGGTAGCGCTTGCCGGTGTGGTCCCAGACGTAGCTGCCCTCGCCGCGCTCGATCACGAGCGTGCCCCCGGCGTCCTCGGGGGTCAGCTTCGAGAAGTGGCCCCACAGGTGCGCGCTGGCCAGCGCCTGCAGGTCAGAGGTGGGTGGGGCGAGGGTCACGGGAGCTCCGGGAGCTGGAGGTGGGGAGGCGGGTCGGACGACAGTATCGCTTGCGTCAGTGAGCGATGGCAACGGGATCGTTTGTGATGAGGCCTTCGGACAGGCGGTTCCGTGGTGGGTGCGTCATGCTCGGAGCCGCTTGAGCGTGCGCCACGCGCCGAGGGCCATGAGGCCGACGGCGGCGAGGAGGATGGCCGACGCGATGACGTGGACCTGCGGCGGGATCTCGGTGCGGTTGGCGTTGAAGATGCGCATCGGGAAGGTGGTGGTGCCGTCGCCGGCCACGAACGACGAGATGATGTAGTCGTCGATCGAGAGGGCGAACGACAACAGGGCCGCAGCGCCGATGCCCGGCAGGATCAGCGGGAACGTGACGGTGCGGAAGGTCCGCCACGGCGACGATCCGAGGTCGAGCGCGGCGTCCTCCAGCGTCCAGTCGAACCCGCGCACGCGAGCCTGGACGGTCAGGGCCACGAAGCTCACGCAGAAGAGGATGTGGGCGATGACGACGGTGGTGAACCCGAAGTCGAGGTTCTGGCCGAAGAACAGCGTGAAGAGCGACGAGCCCATCACGATCTCCGGGGTGGTGAGGGGCAGCACCACGATGATGCTGACGAGGGCCTTGCCGCGGAACTCGTAGCGGGACAGCGCCAGGGCCATCAGGCCGCCGAAGATGGTGGCCACCACGCACGCCAGCGCCGCCACCTTGAGGCTGGTGACCAGCGCGGCGGTGTAGTCGGCCTTGCGGAACGGGTGCAGCCAGTTGTCGAACGTGAAGCGCCGCCAGGCGGTGTTGAACTTGCCGGCGGGCTCGTTGAACGAGAAGGCCACGATCACCAGCAGCGGGGCGAACAGCCACAGGTACACGAGCGTCGCCCACCCGCCGAGGAGGTGCGACCGCAGCGTCCGGCGGTCGCGGCGGTGGACGGGCGTGCCGTGCGGTCGCGGCGGTGCCGCGACCGGACCCGTGGCGGCGTCGGGGGCGGCGGTGGCGGTCACGCCGACAGCTCCTCGGTGCCGAGCAGCCGGGCGTACACGAGGACGCCGGCGGTGATGATCGCCATGAAGATGAACGACAGCGCCGCGGCCTCCGGGTAGTTGCTCTCCCGCAGGAAGAGCTTCGCCACCTGCGAGCCGATCATGCCGGTGCGGACGTTGCCGAGGAGCTCGGCGTTGATGTAGTCGCCCGCCGCCGGGATGAACGTGAGCAGCGTCCCGGCGAAGACGCCGGGCAGCGACAGGGGCAGGACCACCTTGCGGAACGCGGCCGACGGCGCCGAGTACAGGTCGCGCGCTGCGTCGACGAGCCGCACGTCGATCTTCTCGAGGCTCACGTAGATCGGCAGGATCATGAACGGCACGAAGTTGTAGGTGAGGCCCCCGATCACGGCCTGCGGGGTGTTGAGGAACGCGCCGTTGGTGGTGAGCCCGAGCGCGTCGAAGACACCGGACAGGTGGAAGGTGTCCACCACCCACAGCGCCGGGCCGTCGCTGCTGAGGATGGTCTGCCAGGCGATGGTGCGGATCAGGAACGACGTGAAGAACGGCACCATGATCAGCCCGAGCAGCAGCGTCCGCCACCGCCCGGCCCGGAAGGCCAGGAAGTAGGCGAGCGGGTAGCCGATCAGGATGCACAGCACCGTCGCGGTGGCCGCATAGCCGAAGGACCGGACCAGCTCGGGCTGGAAGCGGTCGACCGCATCGCTGAAGTTGGCCCAGCGCCAGGTGAGGTCGTACTCGGGCAGGTAGGCGTTGGGCTTGGTCGAGACGGCGATCCGCAGCAGCGTCCACATCGGGACCAGGAAGAACAGCACCAGCCACAGCACCCCGGGGCTGAGGAGCCCGTAGGGCGCGAAGCGCCCCTTGCGCAGCGAGGTGTTCGCCTTGTCGGCCACGCGTCAGCCGGTGATGTCGTTGAAGCGGGTCTGGACGGCGATCTCGTCCTCCTGCTCCAGCTCGCCGAACACCTTCAGCCGCGAGGTGGTCTCCTCGTCGGGGAAGATCAGCGTGTTCTCGGCCAGTGCCGCCGACTCGCCGCCGGCCGCCTCGAGGACCTCGCGCACGCCCTTCACCGGCGAGATGTACTGCACCCACTCGGTGATGCGGGCCGCGTTCTCGGGGTCGTAGACGTAGTCCATCCACTTGGCCGCGGCGACGGTGTTGCGGGCGCCCTTGGGCACGGTCATGGTGTCGAACCACTGCATGCCGCCCTCTTCGGGGATGATGAACTTGATGCCGAGCTCGGGGTCGAGCTGGGCGATGTCGCCGGACCAGGCGATGCTGGCGGCGACGTCACCGTTCTCGAGCGAGCGGAGGTACTCGTTGCCGGTGAACTTGAGGACCTGGCCGTCGTCGCGGGCCTGCTCGATCTTGTCGAGGGCGGCGTTGATGTCGTCGAGGTTCGCCGAGGCGGGGTCGGTGCCGAGGCCGAACATCGTCAGGCCCACCGTGTCCCGCAGCTCGGTGAAGAACGTGACCTTGCCCTTGAGCTTCGGGTCGTAGAGGTCGTTGACGCTCCGCAGGTCGCCGCCGGTGAGCTCCGGGTTCCAGGCGATGCCGGTGATGCCCGCCTGCCACGGCATGTGGTGCTTGGCCCCCGGGTCCCACGCGAGGTCGAGGTACGAGTCGTCGAGGTTCTTGTGGTTCGGGATCTGGTCGAGGGGGAGCTCCTCGGTCCAGTCCAGCCCGATGATGCGCGCCGCCATCCAGTACGTGGGGACGGTGATGTCGGGGTTGATGCGCTTCCCCTTGCCGAGCACCGGTGAGTAGATCTTGTTGAAGTACTCGTCGTTGTCGTTGAAGTCCTTGCGGTACGTCACGTTGACGCCGGCCGCCTCCTGGAAGTCGGCGATGGTGGTGCCCGGGCCGTCCACCGCGCCGGACTCGTCCTCGTCGATGTAGGCGTCCCAGTTGCTGATGGTCAGCTTGGTCGAGCCGTTGCCGGCCGCCGCCCCCTCGCCGCCGCCTCCGCCACCGCCACCGCCGTCGTCGTCGCCGCAGGCGGCCAGGAACGTGGGCGCGAGCATGGCCCCGCCCACGCCGAGGCCGCTGCGGGTCAGGAAGCGCCGGCGCGAGAGCTGGCGCGCCAGCCGGACGGCGGCCTGGAGCTCGGGATCGACGGGTCGTTCGGCCATGGTGTGCTCCTCGGGTTGGGCGGGTTCAGCGGTCGGTCGCGGCCGGGGCGGTCGCGGCATCGGGGTCGGGGGGTGGGGCGGAGCCCGGGCTGCCGGGGAGCAGCACGCAGGCGTCGTCGGACCAGCTCGCCTGCACGCGGTCGCCCGGGATGGGCAGGCCGTCGCGGCGAGCCGGGACGTGGGCGACGGCGGTGGAGCCGTCGTCGAGGCGCATCTCGTAGCGGACCACGGGCCCCTGGAACACGAGCTCGGTGACGGTGGCCTCGACGGTCCAGCGGTCGGGGTGGGCGGCGTCGGTGTCGACGTACATGCGCTCGGGGCGGACCATGAACGTGCCGGTGTCGCCCGCAGCCAGCCCGTGCGGGTTGTGGACGGCGAGGCGCCGGCCCGCCACCTCGACGGTGGTCGTGCCGCCACCGGCCTCGGCCACGCGTGCGGGCCAGAGGTTGGCCTGGCCGATGAAGCCGGCGACGAACACCGAGGCCGGTGCGTCGTAGATCTCGCGCGGCGAGCCGATCTGCTCGACCAGGCCGGCGTTCATGACCGCGATGCGGTCGCTCATGGTGAGCGCCTCCTCCTGGTCGTGGGTCACGAAGATGAACGTGATCCCGACCTCGCGCTGGATGCGCTTCAGCTCGAGCTGCATGCTCTGGCGCAGCTTCAGGTCGAGGGCGCCGAGGGGTTCGTCGAGCAGCAGGGCCTTCGGGTAGTTCACGAGCGCCCGGGCCAGCGCCACCCGCTGCTGCTGCCCTCCGGAGAGCTGGGCCGGCCGCCGCTTGGCGAACTCCTCGAGCCGCACCACGCCGAGGAGGTCGTCGACGCGGCGGGCGACCTCGGCCTTGGGCACCTTGCGGGCCCGCGGTCCGTAGGCGACGTTGTCCCAGACGTCCATGTGCGGGAACAACGCGTACTGCTGGAAGACGGTGTTGACGTCGCGCTTGTTCGGCGGGACGCGCGAGACGTCCTGGCCCTCGAGGCGGATCGCCCCCGAGGTCGGCGTCTCGAAGCCGGCGATCATCCGCAGCGTGGTGGTCTTCCCGCAGCCGGACGGGCCCAGCATGGAGAAGAACTCGCCCTCGGCGATGGCGAAGTTCGCGTCCTGCACCGCCACGAAGTCCCCGAACGACTTGGAGACGTGGTCGATCTCGATCACCGGCCGGTCCGCCACCGCCCCGGACGGCGGCGTCTCCACGGCTTCGGTGGTCGTCATCGGCGTCCTCGAGGGGGAGGGGAGGGCGACGGGACGAGGCATGACCTCGGTCACGTCGGGCGGAACGGCGGTCACGTTGGCACGGATGGCGAGGGGTGGCAAGAGAATCGATCGTTTCGGTTGTGTTTCGCGACGGAAACCCTTGCCAGACCTCACCCCGGCGCCCATGATCGGGCCGATCGCACCCGCAGCCCCGGAGGCACCGTGACGACCGACGGCCAGCAGTTCATCGGTGGCGCCTGGCGCCCGGCGGCCGACGGCGCCCTCGACGACGTCGTCGACCCTGCGACCGGCGAGGTGCTGGCCCGGGTGGCGTCC
>DATAGR010000407.1:0-8614 GCA_036263575.1 Aquihabitans sp.
GTCGCCACCGACCCCGACGTCGACCTCGTGGTCGAGCTGATCGGCGGCATCGAACCGGCGCGGGAGCTGATCCTGGCCGCCCTGGCCGCCGGCAAGCCGGTCGTCACCGGCAACAAGGAGCTGGTGGCCAACCACGGCGCCGAGCTGTTCAAGGCGGCCACCGCCGGCCAGGTCGACCTCCTCTTCGAGGCCGCCGTCGCCGGCGGGATCCCGATCATGCGCCCGCTGCGGGAGTCCCTCGTCGGGGAGGACGTCCGCCGCATCATGGGCATCGTCAACGGCACGACGAACTTCATCCTCACCCGCATGTCCGAGGAGGGCACGTCGTACGCGGCGGCGCTCGCCGAGGCCCAGGAGCTCGGCTACGCCGAGCGCGATCCCACTGCCGACGTCGAGGGCTACGACGCCGGCGCCAAGGCCGCGATCCTCGCCTCCATCGCGTTCGGCGCCAAGGTCGTGGCGGGCGACGTCTACCACGAGGGCATCAGCAACCTCTCGGCCACCGACATCGCCTTCGCCGACCGCCTGGGCTACGTCATCAAGCTGCTCGCCGTGGCCGAGCTGGTGCCGGGCGCGGCAGGACCCGACGAGGTGGCCGTGCGGGTCCACCCCGCCATGGTCCCGGCCACCCACCCGCTCGCCGGGGTCCGCGACTCCTTCAACGCCGTCTTCGTGGAGGGCGCCGCCGTCGGCGACCTCATGTTCTACGGGCGCGGCGCCGGCGGGAACCCCACGGGCTCGGCCGTGCTCGGCGACCTCGTCGACGCCGCGGTCAACCTCCGCAAGGGGACCCACGCCCACCTGCCGACGCTCACCCGACGCCCCATCCGCCCCATCGACGACCTCCAATCGAGCTACTACGTGAACCTCGACGTCGTGGACCGCCCCGGCGTCCTGCGTGCCGTCGCCGAGGCGTTCGAGCGCCACGCCGTCTCGATCCGCTCGCTGGAGCAAGAGGGCGTCGGCGACGCCGCCCGGCTGATCTTCATCACCCACGAGGCCCGCGAGGCCGACGTCCAGGGCACGCTCGACGACCTCCGGCAGCTCGACGTGATCCACGACATCACGTCGGTCCTGCGGGTCGTGGGCGACGACGGGTCGGCCGGATGAAGTACGTCTCGACCCGGGGGGCCGCCCCGGTCCTCGAGTTCGGCGACGTCCTGCTCGCCGGCCTCGCCGACGACGGTGGGCTCTACGTCCCCGACGAGTGGCCCGCCCGACCCGACCTGCCGGCGGGCGCGGGCTACGTGGAGTCGGCCGTCGCGCTGATGGCCCCCTACGTCGCCCCCTCGATCGACCGCGACGACCTCGCCGCCATGGTGGCCGAGGCGTACGGGACCTTCGCCCACCCGGATGTCTGCCCCGTGCGCGAGATCGACGACGGCCTCTGGCTCCTCGAGCTGTTCTGGGGACCGACCATCGCGTTCAAGGACGTCGCCCTGCAGCTCGTGGGCCGCCTCTTCGACCACGAGCTGCGCCGGCGCGACGACCGGGCCACGATCGTGGTCGCCACGTCGGGCGACACCGGGTCGGCGGCGATCGAGGCCTGCCGGGGCCGCGAGCGGCTGGACATCGTGGTCCTGCACCCGGCGGGGCGGGTGTCCGACGTCCAGCGCCGCCAGATGACCACGGTCGACGAGCCGACCGTGCACAACGTCGCCGTCGACGGCACCTTCGACGACTGCCAGGACGTCGTGAAGTCGATGTTCGCCGACGCCGGCTTCCGCGACGGCGTGCGCCTCTCGGCCATGAACTCGATCAACTGGGCGAGGGTGATGGCCCAGACCGTCTACTACGACACCGCCGCCCGAGCGGTCGGCGCCGGCGGGCCGGTCGCCTTCTCGGTCCCCACCGGCAACTTCGGCAACGTGTTCGCCGGGTGGGTGGCGCGCCGCACGGGCACCCCGATCAGCCAGCTCGTCGTCGGCTCGAACAGCAACGACATCCTCCCGCGCTGGCTGGCCTCCGGCGTGATGGAGGCGCGAGGCGTGCACCCCACGATCAGCCCGAGCATGGACATCCAGGTCTCGTCGAACGTGGAGCGGCTGCTCTTCGAGCTCTACGACCGCAACGCGTCGCAGCTCGCCGACCGCATGGCCGAGTTCCGGGCCGAGGGGGTGGTCGAGACCGGCGACACCCGGCTGGCCACGGTGACCGAGGTGTTCGACGGCGCCGCGTTCGACGACGCCGCCGTCCTCGCCGAGATCCGCCGCACCCACGAGGCCACCGGCGAGGTGCTCGACCCGCACACCGCGGTGGGCGTGGCCGCGGCCCGGCAGGCCCGGCGGGACCCAGCCGTCCCCATGGTCTGCCTGGCCACCGCCCACCCGGCCAAGTTCCCCGACGCCGTGGAGGCCGCCGTCGGCACCCGCCCGGCGCTGCCCGAGCACCTGGTCGACCTGTTCGAGCGGCGCGAGCGCTTCGATGCCCTCCCGCTGGACCTGCCGGCGATCAAGGCCCACGTGCGCGAGGTCACCCGCCGCTGACCTGGGGCGATGGTCGGTCGTCGGGGGCATCTTCGGCCGCTGGGGGTAGGTGACGGTCGGCACACCCCTTCCCAGGAGGCTTCCCATGCACCGCCGTACGATCACCCTGTTGGCCACCCCGTTCGCCGCCCTGCTGGCGATCGCGCCGCTGAGCGCCTGCTCGGACGACACCGAGGAGGACGTGAGGGACACCGCCGAGTCGGTGCAGGAGGACGTCGAGGAGGGCGTCGACCAGGCCGCGGCCCGCAGCACCGCCGAGGCCCTGCGCGCCAGCCTGAAGGGCAACGACACCGCCGATCAGGAGGGCATGCGCTCGGTCGCCGCCATCGAGGAGGCCGCCGAGGACCTGCCCGGCGACCCCACGGTCAACGGCATCGAGGACACCGATGGCGACGGCCTCGACGACGACGGCCGGGTCGAGATCGAGTCCGGCGGCGACCAGGCCTGCCTCACCATCCCCGAGGAGGGCGAGGACGCGGAGGTCGAGAACGGCGCCTGCGCCACCTGACCCCCGGGCGAGGGCGGTGGCCGTCTGGTTGCTGCTGCATGAACACGAGATGTATGAAGATCACATGACATGGGTACGGCGCTGACGCAACGTTCCCCATGAAGGTAGATCGACATGCATCGACGCACCACCAAGCTGCTCACCGCCCTCGCCGTCGGGGCGCTGGCCCTCGGCCCGCTCGCGGCCTGCTCGGACGACGACTCGGCCGACGCCGACGACACGGTCGCCCAGGAGCGGATCGACGACGCCACCGATGACGGCACGGTCGTGGACCCGAACGGCACCGTGGTCGATGACCGCGTGGACGCTGACGACCAGGTGCCGGACCGGGACGGTGACGGCGTCGACGACCGGACCGATGACGGGGTCACCGACGGCACCGACGCCGACGACACCGTCACCGACGGCACGGACGCCGACGACACGGTGCCTGACGGCGACGGCGACGGCGACGGCGACGGCGACGGCGTCGACGCCGATGCCGACGCCGCCGCCGAGGCCCTGCGCACCCGCATCGCGGACGCCGACGGCGACGCCCGCTCGGTCGACGCGCTCCGCACGGCGGTCGCCGGGCTGCCGGGTGATCCCGACGTCGGCGGCATCGAGGACACCGACGGCGACGGCATGGACGATGACGGCAAGGTCCTGCTCGCCGACGACGGCGCCCAGGCGTGCGTCAGCGTCCCCGCCGGCGGTGGCGAGGCCACGGTGCAGCAGGGCGCCTGCTGAGTGCGGCGCCGGTGGCTCAGGCCAGGGCCACCGGCGCAGCCTCGCCGGCGGCGTCCTCCCGGACATCGCCGGTGAAGGCCGCCCACAGCGCGGCGTACGGGCCCTCGTGGGCCAGCAGGTCGTGGTGGGTGCCCACCTCCACCACGCGCCCCCGGTCCATGACGACGACCTTGTCGGCCTCGGCGGCGGTGGTCAACCGGTGGGCGATGACCAGCGCGGTGCGGCCGTGGGCGGCGACGCCCATGGCCGCGCTGACCCGGGCCTCCGTCGCCAGGTCGAGGTTCGCCGTCGCCTCGTCGAGCAGCAGGATCGCTGGGTCCACCAGGCGGGCCCGAGCCAGGGCCAGGAGCTGGCGCTGGCCGGCCGAGAGCGACCGCCCCTGCTCGCCGACGACGTGGAGGTAGCCGCCGGGCAGGGCGGCCACCACCTCGTGGGCGCCGACGGCGCGAGCCGCGGCCTCGACCTCGGCGTCGGAGGCCTCGGGGCGGCCGTAGGCGATGTTGTCGCGGATGGTGCCGGCGAAGAGGAACGGCTCCTGCGGGACGACGCCGAGCTGGCGGCGGTAGCGGGCGAGGTCGAGCGTGCGGACGTCGTGGCCGTCGACGAGCACGGTGCCGCCGGTGACGTCGTAGTACCGGGCGACGAGCTTCTCGAGGGTGGACTTGCCGGCGCCGGTCTCGCCGACGATGGCGACGGTCTCCCCCGGCTCGATGACGAGGTCGACGCCGTCGAGGACCTGGACGCCGGTGGTCGGGTACGAGAACCGGACGTCCCGGAGCTCGATCCGCCCCGAGAGCGGGCCGGGGTCGACCGGGTGGTCGGCCTCCGGCACCGATGACGGCTCGGCGAGCAGCTCCTCGATCCGCGAGAGCGCCACACGGGCCTGCTGGTAGGTGTCGAACACCTGGGACAGCTGCTGGATCGGTGCGAAGAACAGGTTGAGGTAGAGCAGGAAGGCGATCAGCTCGCCCGAGGTCAGCGAACCGTCCCGCACGAAGGCGGCCCCGCCGGCGATCACGAGCGCGCCGGCCACGCCGGACAGGAACTCGACGAACGGGAAGTAGAGGGCGACGAGCTGCTGGGCCCGCATCCGGGCGCCGAGGTAGTCGCGCGAGCGGCGGGCGAAGCGGGCGGTGTTCTGGTCCTCCCGCACGTAGGCCTGCGCGACCCGGACGTCGGTGAGGCTCTCCTGGAAGTCGGCGTTGACGGCGGCGACCTTGTCGCGGGCCTCGTCGTACGCCTTCGAGGACAGGCGACGGAAGAACGCCGTGGCCAGCGCGAGCGGCGGCACCACCAGCAGGGCGATCAGGGCGAGCCGCCAGTCCATCACGAGCAGGGCGACGCCCACGCCGACGCAGGTGAGGAGGGCGACGATGGCGTTGACGAGGCCGGTCTGCAGCAGCTGGGTGAGCGCCTCGATGTCGGTGGTCATGCGGGTCATGACCCGCCCGCCCATCTCGCGGTCGTAGTGGTCGAGGCCGAGGCGCTGGAGGTGGGCGAAGACCTTGACCCGGAGCGACCACAGGGCCCGCTCGGCGGTGCGCCCGGTGATGAACGTCTGGGCGACCATCACGCCGAGGTCGGCGAGCACGATCACGAGGTAGATGGCGCTGGCGGCCCAGAGCGCGCTCGTGACGCCGGGGTCGACGCCCGCATCGATGCCGTGGCGGATCAGGAGTGGTCCGGACAGGGTGGCCAGGCCGTCGAGCACGACCAGGCCGAGGCCCACCGCGAGCTGCCAGCGCCACCGGCGGACGAAGCGCCGGAAGCGGAACGTGGGATCAGGCCGGGACGCCTCGGCCAGGTCCTGGTCCGGGCGGTCGGTCGCCGGGCGCAGGGCCGCCACCTGGGCCAGCAGCTCCGGGGTGGCGGCGAGCCCGCTGCCCCACTCGCCCCCGCCCGGGCCCGCGCCCATGCCGAGCGCCGGGGCCTCGCCCTTGCGCCCCGCGGCCACGAGGGCGCGGTCGGCGGCCTCGTCCTCGTGGCCGGCCCGGACCCACAGCGCCGGGGTGGCGCCCGCGGGCGCGACCTCGATCGGCGCGACCTCGATGGTCGCGACCTCGATCGGCGCGACCTCGATCGGCGCCGGGTCCGCTGCCTCGTCGTCGCCCGTCGCCGGCAGGGCGAGGTCGTCGTCGTCGGCGGCGAGCTCGTCGCCCGGACCGGTGAGCAGCTGCCGGTAGAGGCCGCAGCGGGCCTGCAGCTCCTCGTGGGTGCCGACGTCGACGACCTGGCCGGCGTCGAGCACGGCGATGCGGTCGGCGAGCAGCAGCGTGGAGCGGCGGTGAGCGATCAGCAGCGTGGTGCGGCCGGCCAGCACCCGGTGCAGGGTGGCGTGGATCTCGGCCTCGACCCGGCTGTCGACGGCCGAGGTGGCGTCGTCGAGGACGAGGAGCTCCGGGTCGGTGAGGACGGCTCGGGCCAGGGCGATGCGCTGGCGCTGCCCGCCCGAGAGCATGAGGCCTCGCTCGCCGACCGGCGTGGCGTAGCCGTCGGAGAGGGCGAGGACGAACTCGTGGGCGCCGGCCACGCGCGCCGCGGCCTCGACCTCGGCCGGCGAGGCGTCGGGCCGGCCGTAGGAGATGTTGGCGGCGATCGAGTCCGAGAACAGGAACGTGTCCTCGAACACCAGGCCGATGTGGCGCCGGAGGGACTCGAGCGAGACCGTCGAGATGTCGGTGCCGTCGATGCGGATGGCGCCCGTCTGGACGTCGTAGAAGCGGGGGAGCAGCAGGGCGACGGTGCTCTTGCCCGAGCCGGAGGTGCCGACGAGGGCCATGGTCTCGCCCGGCTCCAGCTCGAGGCTGAACCCGCGCAGCACGGGCTCGGACCGCAGGTACCCGAACTCGACGGCGTCGAAGGTCACCCGGCCCTCGGGGACCGCCAGGTCGGGAGCACCCGGTTCGGATCGGACGGCGGCGGTGGACTCGAGCAGCTCGAAGACGCGCTCGACGCCGGCACGCGCCTGCTGGCCGATGGTGACGAGGCCGGCGAGCATCCGGCTGGGGGCCTGCAGCTGGCTCATGTAGCTCGAGAACGCGAGGAACGTGCCCAGGCTGATGCGCCCCTCGATCGCCATCCAGCCGCCGAGCGCCAGCACGGCGACCTGGGCCAGCGACGGCAGGGTCTGGAGGATGGGCTGGTAGCGCGACTGGAGGCGGATCGCCCGCACCCGGCTGGCGAACAGGCGCTCCGCGGCGCCGGCGAGGCGGGCGACCTCTCGCTGCTCCTGGCCGAAGCCCTTCACCACCCGCACGCCGCTCACCGTCTCGTCGACCACGCCGGCCACGGCGCCGGCCTGCTGCTGCGCGTCCCACGACGCTGGGAACACCGACGTGCGGAGCCGCAGCGAGGTGGCCACGAGCATCGGCGTGACGGCCAGCGCCACCAGCGTGAGCGGCAGGCTCAGCGACGCCATGGCGACCATGGCGACGACCAGGAACAAGATGTTGGCCAGCACCAGCGGGAGGAAGGCGAGGAGGCCCTGCACGAGGTTGATGTCCGAGATGGCCCGGCTGACGAGCTGCCCGGTGGCCATCTGGTCGTGGTGGGTGACGTCGAGCCGCTGGAGGTGGTCGTACACCTGGGTCCGGAGGTCGTTCTGGACGTCGAGCGCCACCCGGCCGGCCCAGTAGCGGCGCACGTAGGCGGCGCCGAAGCGCACCGCAGCGGCGAGGAGGAGCAGCACCACGGCCGGCACGACCGGCGAGTCGCCGGCGATGATGACCTCGTCGACCACGTAGCGCTCCACGAGCGGCACGAGCGCGGCGACGACCTGGCCCACGGCGGCGGCGCCGAGGGCGACGGCCACGTTGCGACGGTGGGGGCGGACCGCCGACCCGAGCTGTCGCAACCAGCCCCGTCCGGTGGTGGTCTCGCTCATCTCGCTGGGAGGGTACCGACGGGTGGTGACGTCGCGGCCGGTGCTCGGGCCCCGGCGGCGCTCGGGCGGGCGACGTAGGTTCGGCCCATGACCCACCCCAAGGACGTCGTGACCGTCGAGCGCCTCATCCCCGCCCCGGCCTCCGCCATCTTCGACCTCATCGCCGACCCCGGGCGCCACCGGGACATCGACGGCTCCGGCACGGTGCGAGACGCCAAGGGGTCGAGCGGCGGGCGGCGCCTCGCGCCGGGCTCGACGTTCGGCATGTCGATGCGGATGGGGCTGCCGTACTCGATGTCGAGCACGGTCATCGAGTTCGAGGAGGACCGGCGCCTGGCCTGGCAGACGCGAGGCCCGGGCCCGCTGGGCAAGCTCGTCGGCGGGCGCATCTGGCGCTACGAGCTCGAGCCCACGGCGGGCGGGACCCTCGTCAAGGAGAGCTGGGACATCTCGCAGGAGTCGCCGTTCACCAAGCCGGCGGTGCGGGCGATGGGCGGCGGGACGGCCGAGAACATGCGGGCCACCCTGGCCCGCATCGAGGAGCTCCTCGCCGGCTGAGCCGGCGCGCGTGTCGCGCGCCACGGTGGCGGTGGCTACCATCGGCGGCGGTCCGCGGTGGAGTCCATGCCCGGGCCGGTTGCCCTCCCCCGGGATCGCCGCGTGCGCGGCGCCGCGGCGGGAGGACCCCTCGACCCGACGCTCGGCAGCGGGGCGCTCCCTGCAGGTGCGCCTCGGGCGGCCACCCGGGTCAGCCGTCCCGTCAGACACCCCAGGAAGGGTTCCGCATGTCCGTGGGCCAAGACCTCGATCCGTCGATGCTCGAGCGGAAGGACCGCACCGAGCTCGTGGCGATCGCCGAGACCCTCGGCGAGAAGCCTCCGTCGCGGGCCAAGAAGGCGGAGATCGTGGCGCTGATCCTGCGCCTCGTCGGCGCCGATGCGGCCGGGGGCGGCGGCGAGCAGCCGGCCCTCGACCTCGAGGCCGAGGCCGCCTCCGATGACGCCGGCA
>DATAGR010000408.1:0-3772 GCA_036263575.1 Aquihabitans sp.
GGCCCTGCTTGATCCTCGCCAGGCGGGTCGAGTCGACGAGCCGGACGTGGGGCGAGACCTCGCGCCACGACACCAGGCGGTCGACGTCGTCGTCGCAGAGCCACAGCCGGGCCGGCATGGTGGGGTCGGCCGCCATGGTGACCGCCACGGTCGGCGCGCCGGCGGCGGGGTCCTTGACGTCAAGGGAGAGCTCGAAGTCCGTGCCGAAGGAGGCGTAGAGCTCGGCCAGCTCCGGGATGTGCGGCGGCAGGTCCGAGCGCCGCACGTCGGCGATGCGGCGCCGGCGCAACCGGCTGCCCACCACGCCGTCGTGGTCGAGCACCGGCACGCCGTCGGCGGTGAGCCACACGTCGCTCTCGAGGCCGGTGGCCCCCAGGCGCAGGGCCAGCTCGAAGGCCTCCAGGGTGTTCTCCCGCGCGTGGGCTCGAGCCCCCCGGTGGGCGAAGCCGATCGGTGGTGTCCGACGGGACGGGAGCAGCGGTGCCACCGGGGCATGTTGGTCGACGGCCTCGCCGGTGGGCCACCCGATCGCGGAAACCTGACGCGGAACCCGTCATGACCGGGCGTCTGCCGGCTCAAGTTCAGGAGAGGTGGGCCGATGGTCCTCCGACGAGAAGAGGGAAGGGAAGAAGATGGCGACGATCCGGGCCAGCTGTGGCACCTGTGGCGATGTGGAGGTCACCTCCCAGGACGTGACCGTCCGCGTGTGCCGCGACGACAACGCCGGCACCTACTCGTTCACCTGCCCGGTGTGCGCGCTCACGGTCGTCAAGAACGCCGAGCCCCGCATCGTGGAGCTCCTCGTGACCTCCGGGGTCCGCCTGGTGACGTGGTCGCTGCCGGACGAGCTCAGCGAGCCCAAGGTCGGCGACCCGATCGACCACGACGACCTCCTCGACTTCCACACCCTCCTCGAGACCGACGGGTGGATGGAGACGCTCCACCGCATGACCCACCGCTGAGGTCCGCGAACCGATCAGCAGCCCCGACCGCTACGCTCGGGGCGTGGATGCCGCCTGGTTCGCTCCCTCCGCCGTGTTGATCGCAGGAGCGGCCGGTGCCGCCGTGCTGCTCCGCCGGTTGGCGGGTGCCGTCACGGAGCTCGCCGCCTCGCAGCGCCGGTTGCGTCGCCTCGAGGACGCCATGATCCCGGTGCGCGTCGAGACCCGGCGAGCCCGGGCCTCGATCGACCGCCACCGCCACCGCTAGGGGCGACCCGTGTTCAACGTCGGTGGCCCGGAGATCGTCGTGATCCTCCTGGTCGCGCTCGTCATCCTGGGCCCCGACCAGCTGCCCAAGGCCATGCGGACCTTCGGCAACGTGATGGGGGAGATCCGGAAGGTCTCGGGCGGCTTCCAGAACGAGATGCGCAAGGCGATGGACACCCTCGACACCACGGGGTCGGACAAGCCGCAGTCGCCCAAGCCCCCCTCGGGCCAGCCGGACGCCACGGCAGGCACCACCGCGGCCACCCCCGCCGAGGCGGACGTGACCGAGGTCGTGGCCCGCAACCCCGTCGCCGGCTCCGGTGCGGTGGCCGCCGACGTCGCCAATGCCGCCGAGACGCCCGCACCGGCTCGCCCGGCGATCGACCCCGCGGACCGAGCCGCCGGGTGACCTGCGGCCGCACCCCCCGACGATGACCGAGACCGTCTCCGGCCAGGAGCTCGGCGAGGGCATGTCGCTGATGGAGCACCTGGTGGAGCTCCGCAGCCGCATCATCAGGTGCGCCATCGCCGTGGCCGTCGGCGCCGCGGTGGGCTGGCTCGTCTACCCGGCGGTGTTCGACCTGCTGGTCGAGCCGCTCAAGGACCTGGCCGAGAACCCGAACGTCAGCGACAAGCTGATCTCGCTGAAGCCGCTCGAGGTCTTCATGCTCCGGGTGAGGATGTCGGCCTACATCGGCCTGGTGCTGGCCATGCCGTTCCTGCTCTGGCAGCTCTGGCAGTTCATCGCGCCAGGGCTCTACCAGAACGAGCGCCGGTACGCCTCGGCCTTCGTGGTGTCGGCCACGGTGCTGTTCCTGCTCGGTGCCGCCATCGCCTACTTCACCCTGCCGCAGGCGCTGGAGTTCCTGCAGTCCCTGGGCGGCGACGACATCCTCTACCAGTACTCCCCGCAGGAGTACCTGATGTTGATCGTCTACATGATGGTGGCCTTCGGGGTGGGCTTCCAGTTCCCGATCGTCGTCGTCTTCCTGCAGCTCGTGGGCGTGGTCACGCCGAAGCAGCTGAGCCAGTTCCGGCGGTTCGCCATCGTGATCATCTTCGTCGTCGCCGCCGTCATCACGCCCAGCGCGGACCCCATCAGCCTGCTCGCGCTGTCGCTGCCGATGTGCGTCTTCTACGAGGTGGCGATCATCATCGGGCGCATCGTGAAGCGGGATCGCGTGGGCGCCGGGGCGGCCGGCTGAGCCGGTGGCGTCGGCCGTGAGCGGGCCCGTGGCGTTCACGCTGGACCCGTTCCAGCTCGATGCCCTGGCGGCCATCGACGCCGGCCACAACGTGCTGGTGGCCGCACCCACCGGCGCGGGCAAGACCGTCGTGGCCGAGCACGCGGTGAGCCAGGCGCTCGACGCGGGGCGGCGGGCGTTCTACACGACGCCCATCAAGGCCCTGTCGAACCAGAAGTACGCCGACCTCGTCCGCCGCCACGGCGCCGACCAGGTGGGCCTGCTCACCGGCGACAACGCCATCAACCCCGACGCCGGCGCGGTGGTGATGACCACCGAGGTCCTGCGCAACATGATCTACGCCGGCTCCTCGGCCCTCGACGACCTGGCCTGGGTCGTGCTCGACGAGGTCCACTACCTCCAGGACACCTACCGCGGCCCGGTGTGGGAGGAGGTCATCGTCCACGCGCCGCCGCAGGTGCGGTTCGTGTGCCTCTCGGCCACGGTGTCGAACGCCGACGAGCTCGCCGGTTGGATCGCCGCGGCCCGGGGCCGGACCGAGACGGTGATCGAGCACGAGCGCCCGGTGGAGCTGGTGAACCACTACCTGGTGTACGAGAAGGCCACCGGCAACCTCGTGCAGCTCCCGACCCTGGTGGGCGGGCGCCCGAACCCGGAGGGCGACCGCTTCGATGCCTCCGCCAACGACGGCCCCCGGCACCTGCGGGCCGAGCAGCGGAGCCGCCAGCAGTGGGGGACCCCCCGCCGCAGCGAGGTGGTGGAGCACCTCGCCGGCAGCGACCTGCTGCCCGCCATCTACTTCATCTTCAGCCGTGCCGCGTGCGACGCCGCGGCTCGCGCCGTCGTCGACGAGGGGTTCGTGCTCACCTCCGCCTCGGAGCGCACGCGCATCCGGGCCATCGCCGAGCACCACGTCGCCCACCTCGGCCCCGACGACCTCGCGGTGCTCGGCTACGACCGCTGGCTGGCGGGCCTCGAGGCCGGCGTCGCCGCCCACCACGCCGGCATGGTGCCGCCGTTCAAGGAGGCGGTCGAGAGCTGCTTCGTCCACGGCCTGGTGAAGGTGGTCTTCGCCACGGAGACGCTGGCCCTCGGCATCAACATGCCGGCCCGCTCCGTCGTGATCGAGTCCCTCTCGAAGTTCACCGGCGAGACCCACGAGGACCTCACGCCGTCGCAGTACACCCAGCTCACCGGGCGGGCCGGCCGGCGCGGCCTGGATCCCGTCGGCCACGCCCTCGTCCTGTGGTCCCCGTGGTACGGCTTCGACAAGGTGGCGGCCCTGGCCGCCAGCCGGGAGTTCGTGCTGCGCTCGGCGTTCCGCCCGACCTACAACATGGCCGTCAACCTGATGCGCCG
>DATAGR010000409.1:0-5571 GCA_036263575.1 Aquihabitans sp.
GGTTCCGCTGGTCCGCCCCGAGGGCGAGAGCGACACCCGCTGCCCCGACCCCGAGTGCCCCTTCCAGGTCGCCGGCCGCATCGACCACTTCGCCAGCCGGGGGGCGATGGACATCGAGGGCTTCGGCGAACAGCGCATCGCCCTCTTCCTGGACCTCGGCCTGATCGCCGACGTCGCCGACGTCTACGCCATCGACTGGGACCGCCTCGCCGCGCTGCGCGCACTGGTCACCGGCTGGTCGTCGGCCGCCCTCGCCGCCGCCCGGGAGCGGGCCCAGGACCCCCGTGCCGCGTGGGACGACGTCGTGGAGGCCGCCGACGTGGTGGGCGCCAAGCCGGCCGAGGCCGACGGCCTCCTCCCCGCCGCACTGGTGGAGGACCTCGAGGTCGAGCCGTCCCGCCTGCGGTCGGTGGCCGCCACCCTCGGCGGGCTGGGCGAGGAGGGCGTCGCCAACCTCAAGGCCGCCATCGCCGCCACCAAGGAGCGGCCGCTCGCCAACCTGCTCGTCGGGCTCAACGTGCGCCACCTCGGGCCGTCGAGCTCGCTGGCCCTCGCCCGCGCCCTCGGCAGCCTCGGTCGCATCGCCGACGCGCCGGTCGAGGCCATGGCCGCGGTCGAGGGCGTCGGCCCGGTGATCGCCCAGACCGTGCACGAGTGGCTGGCCGACCCGGCGCACCGGCGCCTGCTCGAGCGCCTCGAGGCCGCCGGCCTGAACGTCACCGGTCCCGAGCAGTCGGCGCTGCCGCAGGTGCTGTTGGGCAAGAACGTCGTCGTGTCCGGCTCGCTCGCCGGCTACACGCGCGACGAGGCGGAGGCCGCCGTCGTCGACCGCGGCGGCAAGTCGCCGGGGTCGGTGTCGAAGAAGACGTTCGCGCTCGTCGTGGGCGAGGCGCCGGGCGCCTCCAAGGTCACCAAGGCCGAGTCGCTGGGCGTGCCCATCCTCGACCAGGCCGGGTTCGAGCACCTGCTCGAGACCGGCGAGCTCCCCGCCTGAGCCGACCGGTCCCCGTCAGTCGACGTCGATGGTCCAGGTGAGCGAGCCCCGGTCGAGCGTCGGGGCGCCGTCACGGAAGTAGGTCACGGTGATGACCACCTCGCCCTGGGGCAGCTTCTCGATGACCTTGCCGGGCCCCGGGAGGAAGTACACGCGGTTCCGGTTGTTCGGGCGCAGCTTCTCCTGCTGCTCCGGAGGCAGGCGGGCCGCCTCGGGCGACGACGGGTCCACCACGCCCTGCATCTGCTCCTCGGGGATGGCGGTCCCGTTGATGGTGAGGCGGCCGTCGAAGCCGGCCTTCAGGTCGGCGCCGACCTCGGTCTGGCGCAGCGCCTTGGCGCCGTCGCCCGGCGAGATCTTGTCGACGACGAGGTCGCCGGTGCCGGTGGGTTGGGTCACCTCGGCCCGCGAGCCGCCCCACACGAGGATGCCGACGGCGAGCGCCAGCACCGCGGCGGCGCCGAGGCGCCAGAGCCAGCGGGACCTCGCGGACGGGGCGGGGGGCGGCGGGGTGGGCGCCGCCGCCTCGACCTCGGGATCGGCGACGGTCTCGGTCATGGCCCAAGTCTGCCGGACCGCGACGGCGTTCACCCCACGGCCCGGCGTGACGGGGGGCTCCCCCAGTGGGCGAGACCCGGGCGGTACCCTCGATCCGTGCCCAACCCCCGTATGACGGCAGAGATCGGCCGGGTGCTGGGGGGTCGCTACCGGCTGGTCGCACCGATCGGCATGGGGGCGTCCGCCCAGGTCTACCTGGCCGACGACGTGCGCCTGCGTCGGCGGGTCGCGCTCAAGATGCTCCACGACGCCCTCGCCGGCGACGCCGAGTTCCTCCGCCGGTTCCGTGCCGAGGCCCGGGCCGCGGCGGCGCTCAGCCACCCCAACGTCATGGCCGTCTACGACTGGGGCGACGACGAGGTCGCGTTCATCGTCACCGAGTACCTGGGCGGCGGCAGCCTGCGCGGCCTGCTCGACCGGGGCGAGCTGCTCACGCCGTCGCAGGCGCTGACCGTCGGCCTCGAGGCCACCCGTGCGCTCGACTACGCCCACCGGCGCGGCTTCGTCCACCGCGACGTCAAGCCGGCCAACCTGCTCTTCGGCGAGGAGCAGCGCCTGCGCATCGCCGACTTCGGCCTGGCCCGGGCCCTGGCCGAGGCGGCGTGGACCGAGCCGCAGGGCGCCATGTTGGGCACGGCGCGCTACGCCTCGCCCGAGCAGGCCAAGGGCGAGAAGCTCAACGGCAAGGCCGACGTCTACGCCCTGGCGCTGGTGCTGGTCGAGGCGGTCACCGGCCAGGTCCCGTTCGCGGCCGACACCACCCTCGGCACGCTGATGGCCCGGGTCGACAAGCCGCTGGTGGTGCCCGACGAGCTCGGCCCGCTGCAGGCCGTGCTCACCCGTGCCGGCCACCCCGACCCCGAGCAGCGCATCGACGCCCGGGCCCTCGCCGCGGGGCTGCTGCGCGCCGCCAAGGCCCTGCCCAAGCCCGGGCCCCTGCCGCTCGCCGGGGCGCTCTCGCGCGATGGCGAGCTGGCGATCGACGCCGATCCCACCGTGCACGGTCCCCTCACCGGGGCGGTGGCGCCACCCGCGGTCGCCCCCGACCTCACCGCCGACGACCTGGACCTCGACCCGCCGGACTGGGTCAACCACGCCGAACCGCTGCTCGGCGTCGGTGCCGGGATCGCCGGGGCCACCGCGCTGCTCGGCGCCCGGACCGGTGCCGGCCCGTTCGGGCCGTCGACGGGTGGCGCCGGCCGATCGGGCACCGGCGGCCCGGCCGACCACGACGACGCCCACGATGCCGGCGATGCCGGCGATGCCGACGGTCCGGCGGACGCCACCGCCGCCGTCGACGTGCTGCACCTCGACGAGGACCAGCACGAGGACGGCGACGAAGCCGCGGCCGAGACCAAGGACGGGGCCGGACCAGGCGCCGAGGACGGTCCGGTCGACGAGGCCGACACCGCCGAGGACGCCGCCGAGGAGCCGTCCGACACCGACGCTCCCGACGACACGTCCGAGGGCGCCGACGCCCTCCATGGCGCGGACGACGACGCCGGCGACCCCGACCCCGCCCAGCGGCCGCCGACGGTCATCGACCTGCGCGCCATCGGCGACGCCGAGCTCGCCGGCCTGGCTACGCCGGCGTGGTCCGACGCGCCGGCGCGGGTGCCCGAGCCGGTCGATCGCATCGTCGACCCGCGCGCCACGGTGGCCGCCCTCGCCGCGGCGGCGTCCGGCGGCGGCACCACGACGCTCGTGCGGCCCGACCCGGCCCCCGAGCGCGACGTCGGCGGCGGCGGCCCGGGCGACGACGGCGAGGACGGCGGCGGCCGCCGTCGTCGGCGCTGGCCGTGGCTGGTCCTGCTCGTGGTGCTCATCGCCGGTGGCGGCGGCGTGGCCGCGGCCGCGGTGGTGGCCGAGGACGAGCCCGCCCCGCCACCGCGGGTCGTGGTGCTGCCCGTCCCGTCGCTCGTCGATCGGGCCCAGGCCAGCGCCGAGGCGGTCGCCGAGGCATCCGGCTGGCGGACCACCGTCGTCACCGAGCGGCGCGACGGCACCATCGCCGGCCAGGTCCTGGCCACCAACCCGGCGGCGGGCGTGCGCCTGCGGCCGGGGCAGACCATCGAGCTGACCGTGTCGGCCGGCCAGACCGAGGTCGACGTGCCGGGCGACCTCGCCGGCCGGCCCCTGGCCGAGGCCACCACCGCCATCGAAGCGGCGGGGCTCGAGGCCACGACCGCCAGCCGTCGCTTCGACGAGGACGTCCCCGAGGGCTCGGTCATCGGGGTGGTCGGCGGCACCCCGCCTCGCCTCGAGAAGGGCTCGACCGTGAGCGTGGTCGTCTCCGACGGCCCGGAGCCCCGCACGGTGCCGTCGGGCCTGGTCGGCAACACGATCGAGGGCGCCACCGAGGCGCTGGCCGCGCTGCAGCTCGAGGCGGCCGAGAACCGGCAGTTCAACGAGGACGTGCCCGAGGGCCGGGTCGTGTCGCAGATCCCGCCGCCGGGCGAGCAGGTGCCGCGTGGCAGCACCGTCACCCTCGAGGTGTCCCGGGGCCCGCGGCTGGTGGCCGTCCCCGACGTGAGCGGCGCGTCGACGCCCGCCGAGGCCGCGGCGCTCATCCGGTCTGCAGGCCTGGAGCCCGGCTCGGTCAGCGGGTCGGCCGAGGGCTCGCCCGGCACGTCGCCCGGTGCGGGCACCATGGTGCGCCCCGGCGCCACCGTCGACATCGTCCTCGGCTGACTGTGAGGATCTGAGCAGCGGTTCGCCCGTCGTGGTGGGCTGTCGGCTGGTGATCTCGGGTGTGACCCATCGACTGACTGGCTTCGTGCCTTTGAGCGGACTTGTCCGCTCGGGATCACCGGCCCCGGCCCGACCGGAGCGACTGGCCTGATCAGGAGCTTGACCACCAGGTAGCCGCCTGGTGTGTCCCATCACAGTCCTGCCGAACTCCGAACCGGACCGGAACCGCACGTCCGTTCCTGGCAAGGAGATGACGCAGTGACCATGCTCGCAGACCTCGTCGATGTCGTCATCGGCGTGGATACTCACAAGCACACCCATACGGCCGCGGTCGTCACGGCCTCGACCGGGGCCGCAGTCGAGGACCTCACCATCGACACCGACCCCGATGGCTACGCCGAGCTGCTCGCGCTCGCCGGCCGGTACTCCGGTCTGCGGGCGTGGTCGATCGAGGGCACCGGCGGCTACGGCGCCGGGCTCGCACGCTTCCTGGCCGAGCGCGGCGAGCTGGTCATCGAACTCGACCGCCCCAACCGGCCCGCTCGCCGCAACGGCGCCAAGTCCGATCCTCTCGACGCTGTCCGCGCGGGGCGCGAGGCCCTCGCTCGCAAGCACCTCGCCCAGCCCCGAGCAGCCGGCGAGCGAGCCGCCCTTGCGGTCCGGCTCGCCGCTCGGCGCTCAGCTGTTGACGCCTCCACGGTCGCCCAACGCCAGATGCTGTCGCTGATCACTGCCTCGCCTGAGGCCGTCCGGGCCAGGTTCCGGGGCTGTTCCACGGTGATCGCCGTGACCACAGCGGCCCGTCTGCGCATGTCGCCGTCGTGGGACATGGAAACCCGCACCTACGCCGAGGCCATCCGGGACCTCGCGCGACGCGCCCTGGTCATGCAGACCGAGGCTGCCGCCCACGAGAAGGCGATGCTCGCGGTCATCAGGTCCTGGCGGCCCGACCTGCTCGACCAGCCCGGCGTCGGCGCCATCGTCGCCGCCACCGTGCTGTGCGCCTGGTCGCACCCCGGCCGCTGTCGCAGCGACGCCGCGTTCGCCAGCCTCGCCGGCGTCGCCCCGATCCCTGCATCGTCGGGACTCACCACCCGCTATCGGCTCAACCGCTGCGGCGACCGCCAGCTCAACCGCGCCCTGCACGTCATCGTCATCTCCCGACTCCGCTACGACGCCCGGACCCGCGCCTACGCCCAACGCCGGCGGGCCGAAGGCCGCACCGACCGAGAGATCAAGCGATGCCTCAAGCGCTACGTCGCTCGCCAGCTCTTCCGGCAGCTCGAGAACCCGCCGTCACCCACTTGACGATCCATAGGAGCGTCCGC
>DATAGR010000410.1:0-1886 GCA_036263575.1 Aquihabitans sp.
GACCGATGTGGCGCATCGGGCGCGTGAACCGATCGATGGAGAGCATCGAGCCGGCAGAGGCTGTGCAACCGTTGGGGTTAGCGTCCTGCCGTGAGCGGCGAGGACCTCGGCCCTTGGGAGCCGCTGACGCTGGCCCGGACCATCGACACCTTCGAAGGGTTCTCCGGCCGGTGGTGGGTGACGGGCGGTCGAGCGCTGGAGCTGCACATCGGTCGGACCTGGCGGAAGCACGGCGATGTCGATGTCGGCGTGCTCCGGTGTGACGTGGCGATGCTCCACGACCACCTGTCGAGGTGGGATGGGCACGTGGCGGCGGCGGGCGCACTCAGGCCTTGGGCCGGGGCGCCGCTCCACGAGGCGCGCCACGAGAACAACCTCTGGTTCCGTCGGGATGAGGCGGCGCCCTGGTCGCTCGATGTCACGATCAGCGAGGGCGACGACGAGTACTGGGTCTACCGGCGGGATCCATCGGTGCGATGGCCGTGGGCTGCGGCTGTCCTCGACGCCCCGGCCGGCGTGCCCTATCTGGCACCGGAGCTCCAGCTCCTGTTCAAGAGCAGAGATGCTCGCCCGAAGGACCATCAGGACGCGATCGAGGTGATCCCATCACTCAGCAGGTCGCGCCAGGCTCGACTGGCGCAGCTCCTGTCGCCGAGGCATCCCTGGCGTGAGCTCATGGGCGAATCCGGCGCGTAGGTCGAGGCGTCCGAGGTCAGCGGTGGAGGGCCGTCACCGCTGCTCGGCCGTTGAGCTCCGTCAGCTCTTGCGGCAGCATGTGAGCGGCCCGGTCCTCGGCGGCCGGGACGGTGTGGCCGAGCGTCGTGGGGATCGTCTGCGGCGGGAGTCATGGGCGCTCACCTCTCCGCGAGGATGACGATCTTGCGGTTGTCGATGTCGCCGACGGGCAGACCGGCGTCGGGCGGCACGAGGGCCTCCGCTGCGTCCCGGAAGCCGGCCACCTCGCGGGTGGACCACCCGGTCGATTCCACCAGTGCGACGGCGTCCTCGGGATCGATCCCGAACGTGAAGCCCTCCCCGGTCCCGATGTGCGCGAGTCGCTGGAGCCTCAGCTGGCGGTTCGTCTGCGCGCTGAGCGGACGGCCCGCCGGCAGGAAGTTCACAACGAGACGACTTCCGGACGCCGCTGACGATGCGAGCCCCTCGAGCTGGTGGCGGACCACGTCTTCGGTGAGGTACATCGTGACCGCCTCGACGACGACCACGGCTGGCGACCCGGGGTCCAGCCCGGCGGCGAGCAGCGACTCGGCGGCAGAGCCGGCCCGTAGGTCGGCTTCGACGTAGGTCGGCCCTGGCCCCGGCGCCGCATGGCGCTTGGCGGCCTGGGAGGCCGCGTGGTCGAGCTCGAAGAACTGGACCCCCTCGCGAGCGAAGCGCCACGCCCTGCTGTCGTAGCTGGCACCGACGGTCGCGACCTGTCGGAGCCCGTCGTCGAGCGCCATCGCGACCGCCCGGTCGATCCAGAGGATGGAACCCGCTGCGCCGGCGAGGGTGACGGATCGCCGGAACGCTCGGCGAGGCAGCCGGCCGAGGATGCGGGAGGTGGCGGCCATCCCCGGGGTGAGCATCGTGCGGGCGTAGGTGTCGCGCAGCACCCCGAGATCGGTCAGCACCGCCCGCTGCGCCGCCGCACCTTGCGCCGTCCACGACCGCTTCATCGGATGATCTCTGCCGGTACGGCGAACGAGGCGTAGGCATCGGCGAGCGCCGTCGGGCCATCACCGGCACAGACCGCAGCCACGTCGTCCATCAGGCGGTCGAAGGCGTCGTCGGTCTCGCCCCGGTACGAGGCCTCCATCGGTCCCCACTCGTCCCATGGCAGGACCTCCACCTCGTTGAGGGCGGCCAGGTCTCGGAGCAGGTTGCCG
>DATAGR010000411.1:0-2799 GCA_036263575.1 Aquihabitans sp.
GACCTCGCCGGGCACGATCGCCGTCACGGTGGCCGACCGCTCGCGTGCGCTCGGGTTGACGACCACGGCGTCCTGGCCCGACGCAGCCAACACGCGGACGAGGGCCCGCTCGGTGACGGCGTCGGCCACCAGGGTGGACTCCGTGTAGCGGTGCAGGACCGCGGCGTTGACCTCGTCGGCCGAGCAGCCGCAGATGGAGTCGTGGGCGGCGTTGCGGATGACGTCGCGCCACGCCACGTCGAGGAAGGGCCCCGGCCAGTCGGCGGCGGGCAGCCAGCACGCGGCCAGCGGCTCGGCCACCCGCTCGAGGGCCCGCTCGGCGCCCGCCGCCGCCTGCTTCACGTCGACGCGGCAGGAGGCAACGCCCATCAACACGTTGGTGCGAGCCCCCGAGCGCAGCTCGCCGTGCCACACGGGGAGGCCGTCGCGGGGCGAGGCGGCCAGGTGGGCGGCGAGCGAGGTGACCACGATGCGCTGGCGGGCCTCGGCCTCGTTGGCCTCCGCCACCACCCGGGACAGCCGGGCCTGCGGCAGCTGGTGGTCGGTGCCGTTCATCCACAGGAGCGGCTCGCCGGCGAGCGGGCCCTGGGCGGCGCGGAACGTCTCCAGCTGCTGCACCAGTTGCGTGCCGTGCTCGGGGAGGCGGGCGCCGTTGCTGTAGCCGTCGGACAGGTACTCGGCCCGGACCGAGCTGCCGTCGGGCGCGACCCAGTCGAAGGCCGGCGCCTCGATCGCGGCGGGCACGCCCCGCCAGACCACGGCGTCGGCGAAGCCCATGCCGGCCAGGATCTGCGGCATCTGGGCGACGTGGCCGAACATGTCCGGCAGGTAGCCGACCTCCATGGCGGCGCCGAACGCCTCGGCCTCCCGGAGCCCCAGCTGGAGGTCGCGCACCAGCGTCTCGCCGGAGACGAGGAACTCGTCGGGCAACGTGTACCAGGGCCCCATGGTGATGCGCCCCTGGGCGGCCAGCTCGGCCAGGCGCGGGCGCTGCTCGGGCCGGATCTCCAGGTAGTCGTCGACCACGGCCATCTGCCCGTCGAGCTGGAAGTGGGCGTAGCCGTCGTCGGCGGCGAGGGTGGGGAGCAGGCCGTCGAGCAGTTCCACCAGCTGCATGCGGAACACCGGGTACGGCTTGTACCACTCCCGATCCCAGTGCGTGTGGGGGACGACGTGCACGCGCTGGGCGACTGGCGGTTGCTCCATGGGCCAACGCTACGGCCTCGCCCTAGGGTGGCGGGATGCCGAAGTTCGTGATGCTGTCGACCCTTGGCCCGGACGGGCACGCCCGCCTGCGTGACAGCCCCGAGCGGCTCCGCGAGGTCAACGCCGACGTCGAGTCGATGGGCGTGAAGGTCCTCGAGCAGTTCGCCCTGCTCGGCCAGTACGACTTCCTCAACATCCTCGAGGCGCCCGACGAGCTCACCATGGCGCGGGTCGCCACCACGCTCGCGGCCCGGGGCACGCTGAAGACGCTGACCCTGACCGCCATCGAGGTCGAGGACTTCATCGAGAAGATGGGCGGCGGCGTCGGCGACGGGCCGTCGGCCTAGCCCACCGGCCGGCGGGTCAGTACCACCACATCGAGTTGCGGCGCTCCCGGCGGACGGCGTCGGGCGGGAAGGTCGTGGGCAGCAGCTCGCCGTCGCTGCGGCGCCGCAGCCGGTAGCCCTCGTCGGTCACCGACGCGACCGCGAAGCCCGAGGACCAGGAGCCGTCGAAGCCGGTGCGCACCTCGACCTTGGTGCCCTCGGGGAAGGCCGTCGCCGCGTCGGGACGGTCGCCGGCGTCGCTCATCGGAGCGGAGGATAGGGCCCGCTCGCGTCGGAGGAGCGGCCGGATAGGGTCCGCAGGGCATGGCGCCCCCCCGGTCCCGACGCGAGAGCCAGGCCCAGACGCGCGAGCGGCTCATGGAGGTCGCCGCCACCGAGCTCATCGAGCGCGGCTACCGGGCCACCTCCCTGGAGCGCCTCGCCGAGCAGGCCGGCTACTCCAAGGGCGCCGTCTACTCGAACTTCGCCGGCAAGGAGGAGCTGGTGCTCGCGGTGCTCGACCAGCACTTCGTCAACCGGCTCAACATCCTCCAGGAGGCGCTGCTCGCCGCGCCCGAGACGCTCGAGGACCGCATGGCCGCCTTCACCGCCTGGTGGGAGGGCATGGTCGGCGAGCAGGAGTGGGGCGTGCTGATCCTGGAGTTCGCCAGCGCCACGCGCGACCGCCCCGGCATCCAGGCCCAGCTCGCCGACCGCGAGCAGCGCATCCTCGGCTTCGTCACCATGCTCATCGAGGCCGAGGCCGAGCGCTTCGGCGTGCGCCTGCCGCTCACCGCCCACGAGCTGGCCTCGGTGCTGGTCGCGCTGGGCTCGGGGCTGTCGTTCTCCCGGATGCTGGAGCCGACCATCCCCATCGGCGTCCTCTCCGACCTGGCCCGGATCCTCTTCGTCGACCTGCCCCGCGCCGGCGCGCCGGCCGGTCAGGACCCGGTCAGCCCCGATTCGGTCATCCCGGACGCCATCAGTCCGGACGCGATCAGCCCGGACGCGATCAGTCCGGACGCAGCGCAGGGCTGACCCAGAGGAACGTCGGCTCGACGACGACGTCGGTGCGCAGGCTGTTGGCGATGAAGCACTCCCGGTGGGCCACGTCGCAGAGGTGCCGCAAGCGGGCGTCGTCGGGCCGGGGCCGCTCGGTGTCGGCGAAGGTGATGGTGGGGCGCAGGTCGATGCGGGTGATGCGCAGCGGCCGGTCGTCGGTCGGCATGACGCCCTCGGCGTCGTCGCGGTAGTCGACGACGTCGAG
>DATAGR010000412.1:0-3552 GCA_036263575.1 Aquihabitans sp.
CTCGTTCGCCTTGCGCCGGCGACTGATCTCGGTCCGTTCCTGAAACGACAACCGCACATAGCTCACAGACATGCGCCACCCTCCTCGATCCAACCCGGACAGGTGTTGCATTGACCACCGGCACTCAAGACGTCGAAACGACGCCAATCGTCGGCGGCCCACGACGCCGCGGTCGACGATTGGCGTTCGGACGGACGGCGTTGGGCCGGTCGACGGGGCGGGCCGTAGAGTCGGCGCCCATGTCGGACACCCTGCAGCCCGTGTCGATCACCTTTCGCCCCGGCCCGGCGGCGACGTCCCGACCGCCGCTCGCCCCCGACGCCGCCCGGCGCGCCATCCGCGCCGCCGAGACCGCCCTCCTCGACGAGCGCCGCCAGCTCACCGCTGCTGAGCTGGCCGAGCTCGCCCAGGTGCCCGACAGCGCCGTGCCGTCCCTCGCCGCCCTGGCCCACGAGGTGCGCCTGGCGTGGTGCGGCCCCGAGGTCGAGGTCGAGGGCATCCTGTCGGCCAAGACCGGCGGCTGCCCCGAGGACTGCCACTTCTGCAGCCAGTCGGCCGCCTTCGACACGCCGGTGAAGGCCACCCCCTTCCTCGACACCGACGAGGTGCTCGCCGCCGCCCGGGAGACCGCCGCCCTCGGCGCCTCCGAGTTCTGCATCGTCCTCGCCGTGCGTGGCCCCGACGAGCGCACCATGGGCCGCATCCTCGAGCTCGTGCCGATCGTGCGCGACGAGACCGGCCTCAACGTCGCCGTCTCCGCCGGCATCCTCACCGACGACCAGGCCCGCCGCCTCGCCGACGGTGGCGTCCACCGCTACAACCACAACCTCGAGACGGCGGCCTCCTACTTCCCTCGCGTGGTCACCACCCACGCCTACGAGGAGCGCCTCGAGACCTGCCAGCACGTCCGCCGCCACGGCATGGAGCTGTGCTGCGGGGCGCTGCTCGGCATGGGCGAGTCCGTCGACCAGCGGCTGGAGCTCATCGAGGAGCTGCGCAGCGTCGAGCCCGCCGAGGTGCCGCTCAACTTCCTCAACCCCCGACCGGGCACGCCGCTCGGCGACGCCCCCGTCGTCGGTGCGCTGGAGGCCATCCGCTGGATCGCGCTCTTCCGCCTCGGCCTGCCGTCGGTCATCCTCCGCTACGCCGGCGGCCGTGAGATCACCCTCCGCGAGCTGCAGGTCATGGGCATGACGTCGGGCATCAACGCCCTCATCGTCGGCAACTACCTCACCACCCTCGGCCGCACCCCCGACGAGGACCTCCAGATGCTCGACGACCTCAGGATGCCCATCGGGGTGCTCGGCAAGGTCATCTGAGCGTGGACGCCAGCCCGCACTGCACCTCGTGCGGCCGGCCGGCGAGCGCCTGCGCCGGGTGCGCCCGCACCCTCGACCCGCCCCGCTACTGCGCCACCTGCGGCACCCGCCTCGCGGTCCGGGTGAGCCCCGGCGGCTGGGTCGGTCGCTGCAAGCACCACGGCGAGGTCGCCCGGGCCTGACCCGGTCCCCGGGCGTCCGTCCCAGGGCCGTCGGTCCTCGGGCCGTCCGTCCTTGGGCCGTCCGTCCTCGGGCCGTCCGCCCTCGGAGCCGGGGCGCAGGCTCAGCCCCCGTCGCCGTCGCCGTCGTCGGCGGGGGCGGGCGCCGGGATGGCGTCGTCGACCGCCCGACGCAGGCGCCGCAGGCGCTCGACCGCAACGTCGACCCGACGGGCATCGGAGGTGCCGGCCAGCACCGAGGCCGCCCGGCGCAGCTCGTGGTCCGTGCCCGGCCCCACCAACCAGCGGGTGAGCTGCTCGGCGGCCGCCGGGTCGCCGGGGAAGAGGTCGCCGACGGTCGCCGGCAGGTCCGGGCGCAGTGGACCCCCGAGGAGCAGCACGACCAGGTGGCCGGTGGCGGCACGGTGGTGGACCGGCGCCTCGAGCGGCCCGAGGGCGTCCAACCAGTCATCGAGGAACGGGCCCAGGTCGTCCACCGCGCTCGCCGCGTGGCGCAGCCAGCGGTGGGCGAGGTGCGCAGGCCGGGGGTCGGCTCGCAGGAGGCGGTTCCACTCGGCACGCAGGAACGCCCGCACGGTGACGACCTGGTACGTCGGCCAGTCGGGCCAACCGGCCCAGCGGAGCTTCGCCCACAGGAGCCCGCGATCGATCGGGAGCTGGTGGTCGGCGGCCAGTTCCAGGGCGCGCGGCGCGATCCGCCGCACGTCGTCGGGGCGTCCCCACGTGGTCCCGGCCTTCACGAGGAAGCGGGCCAGCAGGTCGGGCGGCAGCGACCCGACCGGTTCCCCCAGCGCCGCCACCTCGGCGTCGCCCACCCCCGGCGAGCGCCACATCCCGGCGTGGAACGGCACGGAGGCGAAGGCGGTGTACAGGTGCTCGGTCGCCGAGGCCAGGGCCGATGCCGGGTCGACCGGGCGGTACCGGTGGTGGTGGAGGGGGGACGACGTGGACATGGTGGACCCATCGTCGCAGCCCCGGTGGGTGGGCGGCGAGCGAGGTCACGAACGCCCCCGGCGGTGGCGCCGACCCCGGCGCGTGAGACCCTAGGGTGAGGTCCTACCGGGCCGGAGACCGCCATCGTGGCGCCGCCGTCCCGTCACCCGCCGTTCGCCGACGGCCCGTAGGGTCCCGGCACCCGAAGACCCATGGGGGAGGTTGCATGGCCAGTGTCACCTTCGACGCGGTGTCGAAGCGCTACGGAGAGGTGACCGCGGTCCGCGACCTCGACCTGGCCATCGACGACGGCGAGTTCATGGTGCTGCTCGGCCCCTCGGGCTGCGGCAAGACCACGGCCCTGCGCATGATCGCCGGGCTCGAGGACATCTCCGACGGCGAGCTGCGCATCGGCGACCGGGTCGTCAACGAGGTCGACCCGGCGCGCCGCGACATCTCGATGGTGTTCCAGAGCTACGCGCTGTACCCACACATGACCGTCCAGCGGAACATCGAGTCCCCGCTGCTCGCCCGCACCTACCGCGTCGACGGCCCGGACTCGCCCGCTCGCAAGCTCACCAGGGCCGAGCGGGACGAGCGGGTGGCCGAGGCGGCTCGCGTGCTCGACCTCGAGCCCTACCTGAAGCGCAAGCCGGCGGCGCTCTCCGGCGGCCAGCGCCAGCGCGTCGCCCTGGCCCGTGCCTTCGTCGGCCGGCCCCAGGCGTACCTGATGGACGAGCCGCTCTCGAACCTCGACGCCAAGCTCCGAGCCCAGACCCGCATCGAGCTCGTCGACCTCCACCGCCGGGTCGGCACCACCATCGTGTACGTCACCCACGACCAGGTGGAGGCCATGACCATGGCGACGCGCGTCGCCGTCATGTCCATGGGCCGCCTGCAGCAGGTCGGCACCCCGCAAGAGGTGTACGCCCGCCCCAACAACACCTTCGTCGCCCAGTTCATCGGCACGCCGCCCATGAACTGCCTCGACGCCACCGTGGGCCCCGACGGCCGCAGCGTCGACGTGGCCGGCGCCGGCTCCCTGCCGGTCCCGCCGGATCTGGCCACCCGCCTCGAGCCCGGCCGCCCGGTCGTGGTCGGCGTCCGGCCCGAGCACCTCT
>DATAGR010000413.1:0-5599 GCA_036263575.1 Aquihabitans sp.
GCCACTGCGAGCGCCTCGGCCGCGACCGCTCCGAGATCACCGTCTCGTACCAGGGCCTGGCCTGCGTCGCCCCCACCCACGACCAGGCGGTGGCGGAGCTCGACGCCCTGCTCGCCAGCCGGGGCATGGACGTGTCGTCGATGTCCGAGGAGGACGCCGCCTCGGTGCGGGCCATGGTCCCCCACGGCGACCCCGACGAGATCGGCGAGGTGTTCTCCACCTACCTCGCCACGGGGGTCGACGGCTTCACCGTCAGCGCGCCGGCCAACGGCCACGTCGAGGGGCGCGTCCAGCTCCTCGGCGAGACGCTCACGCGCGTCCTCGGCTGATCACCGACCGGGCCACGGAGGGCGCATGACGTCCCTCGTGGCCCGGCGGCGCCTCGGGGTAGGGCGGGTGGCGTGAGCCCGCCCGACGCCACGGATCGCCTCGAGCGCTACCGCAGCATGCGGGACTTCGAGGTCACGCCCGAGCCGTCCGGCGCGCCCGGCCCGACCGCTCCGCCCACCGGCAGCGCCCGCTTCGTGGTGCAGCGCCACCGGGCCCGCCGCCTGCACTACGACGTGCGCCTCGAGATGGGCGGCGTGCTGGTGAGCTGGGCGGTGCCGAAGGGCCCCACGCTCGACCCCGACGCCAAGCGCCTCGCCGTCCACGTCGAGGACCACCCGCTCGAGTACTTCGACTTCGAGGGCGTCATCCCCGCCGGCGAGTACGGCGGCGGCGACGTGATCGTGTGGGACTGGGGGACGTGGGAGCCGGCGCCGCGCATGGGCGACCCGCTCGAGGCGGTCGCGGGGGGCGAGGTGCACGTCGACCTGTTCGGCGAGCGCCTGCGGGGGCGCTTCGCGATCGTCCGTCGGGGGCGGCGCGACGGCAAGGAGCAGTGGCTCATGTTCCACAAGCACGACGACGCCGCCGTCGCCGGCTGGGACGCCGAGGACCACCCGACCTCCGTGAAGTCCGGCCGCACCAACGACGAGGTGGCCGCCGACCCCGACACCACGTGGGACTCCAACGCCCCGGCCGCCGAGGCCGCCATCCCCGTCGCCCGCCGGGCTCCGGTGGGCGGACCGCCCCGCGAGGTCCCGACGTGGGCGCCACCCACCGACGACGAGCTCGCCGCCCTCGACGAGCTCGGGCCGAAAGGGGGCGAGTGGCACGTCGACGGCGAGGTCGTGAAGCTGACGAACCTCGAGAAGGTGCTGTTCCCCGCCACCGGCGACGAACCGGCCACGACCAAGCGCGATCTCATCCGCTACCACGCGTGCATCGCGCCGCACATGCTCCCGTACCTCGAGGGGCGCGCCGTCAACCAGAACCGGTTCCCCGACGGCGTCGACCGCAAGCACTTCTGGAGCAAGTCGGTGCCGTCGAACGCGCCGGCGTGGCTGCACCGTTGGCGCAACGCAGAGGCCGACCCCGGCGAGACCGAGTGGTACGTCGTGGCCGACCGACCGGCGGCGCTGGTCTTCCTCGCCAACCAAGCATCGCTGGAGCTGCACCCGTGGACCTCGCGCACCGAGGCCCCCCAGCAGCCGACGTGGGCGTACATCGACATCGACCCCGGCCCGTCGTCGACCTTCGAGGACGCCCTGGTGCTGGCCCGCCTCTACCGCACCGCGCTCGACCACCTCGGCGTGGTCGGCTGCCCGAAGGTCACGGGCAAGCGCGGCATCCAGATCTGGGTGCCGGTCGCGGACGGCTACCGCTTCGACGACACCCGGGGCTGGGTGGAGAAGGTCTCCCGGGCCGTCGGGGCCACCGTGCCGGACATGGTCAGCTGGAAGTGGCACAAGGCCGACCGCCAGGGCCTGACTCGGCTCGACTACACCCAGAACGCGATCAACCGCACGCTGGTGGCGCCGTTCAGCGCCCGCCCGGCGCCCGGCGCGCCGGTCTCGGTGCCCATCACGTGGGACGAGCTCGACGACCCCGACCTCCGCCCCGACCGCTGGACGGTGCGCAGCGTGCTGGCCCGCCTCGACGAGGTCGGCGACCCGCTCCGCCCCCTGGTCGGGCAGCAGCAGGTGCTCCCCGACCTCGGCTGAGGCCTCGCCGTCGTACGCTCCGGCGATGGCGGAGCACCCGGTCGAGCCGACGCTGTCGATCCAGCTCCAGAACTTCGCCGCCGAGGCGCCCGCCGGCTGGGAGCCGCTCCTGGAGCTGGCGACGATCGCCGACCGCGTGGGCGTCGACCGGGTCGTCGTCTCCGACCACGTCGCCTTCGGCGAGCGCCTCGACGCCTACGGCGACCCGAAGGCCGGGGGCACCGCCGGCGGCCGCCAGCCGACCGGGCCGGACGGCCACTGGCTGGAGCCGCTCACCGTGCTCTCGGTCATCGCCGGCCGCACGACCCGGGTCCGCCTCGGCACCGCCGTGATCCTCGCCGCGCTGCGCACGCCGGTGGTGCTGGCCAAGCAGGCGGCCACGCTCGACGTCCTGTCGGGTGGGCGCCTCGACTCGGCGTGGGCATCGGCTGGCAGCGCGAGGAGTACGAGGCCGCCGGGCTCGACTTCTCCCGGCGGGGCGTGTTGCTCGACCGCTGCCTCGCCGTGTGCCGGGCCCTGTGGACCGAGCCGGTCGCCGCCTTCGACGACGGCGAGCTCGCGTTCGCCGGCATCCACGCCATGCCGAAGCCGGTGCAGCCCGGTGGGGTGCCGGTCTGGGTGAGCGGGCGCATCGGGCCCCGCACCGTCGATCGCCTCGTGCGCTTCGGCAGCGGCTGGATCCCGTGGGGCGACGACGTGGCGGACCCGGGGCCGGGCGTCGCGGTGCTCCGGGACGCCCTCGCCGCCGCCGGTCGCGACCCTGCGACGCTCCAGGTGCAGGGGACGCTGCGCGTGGTCCGGCGCGACGGCGACGGCGGCGTCGACCTCGAGCGGACGATGGCGGCGGTCGCCCCGCTCCTCGACGTCGGGGTGACCGACCTGCGCCTGTCCGCCCGCTGGGGACCCGACCCGGCCGAGGCCGAGGCCCTGCTGGGCGAGGCGGTGCGGGCGTTCCGCGCCGCCGTCGGCCGCCCGGCGCCCTGAGGGGCGCAGGGTCGCGATCAGCCGAACAGGTTGCCGATGGCCTCGGCGGCCTTGGCGCCCAGCGTGACCGCGAGGCCGATGCCGCCGGCGCCCACGACGAGCCCGGCGATGACGAAGGCGGCGTCGCCGAGCAGCATCCCGAGGGTGATCAGCACCACGCCGAGCGCGGGCAGCGTGTCGAGCCCGGAGAAGGGCGGCGCCAGGATCGCACCGATGGCGAACACGGCGATGGCGAGGCCGATCACCGCGCGCCCGGGCCGGGAGGCGAGGAGGCCCGACAGCCGGGGGCGCGAGACCTTCTCGCACGTGCGGATGGCGCGCACCAGGAAGCCGATGAACTTGGCCGAGCGGCTCCCGAGGTCCTTGTCCCTCCACCGCTTCGGCACCCACAGGGACCGTCGGCCGATCGCGATCTGGATGGCGGAGATCAGGGCCAGGACGTTGAGCACGTCGGTGGCGCCACCGGTGGGGATGGGCAGGGCCGAGGGCGCCACCAGCACGAGGCAGGCGACGGCGAGGATCTCGTCGCCGAAGGCGTCGGTCAGGCTGCCCATGGTGTTGGGCTCGTCGTTGGTGAGCCACTCCTCGAGCTGGTCGCTCACCGGCTGACCCGGGGCGGGGGTCGCCTCGTCCGCCGTCGCGGCGTCGCGCTGGTCGGAGGCCATGGCGTCGCCCCTACCCGGACGAGGCGCCGAGCACCGCCTGAGCCCTACACCGGTTGGGCGATCCGAGCGCCCGGGGCCACCAGCGGCCACGGCTGGTTGCGCTCGACGGCGAGGGCGACGTCGAGCAGGCGGGCGTCGTGGTGGTGCGGCGCCAGGACCTGCATGCCCACGGGCAGGCCGTCCATGGTGCCGGCGGGGATGGAGACGGCCGGGTTGCCGTAGACGTTGGAGATGATGGTCAGCGCGCCCATCGACACGAGGTCGGGGAACCGCTCGGTCACCGCGCGCACCAGCTTCGAGGGCAGGCGCGGCGTGGCCGCGGCTGCCAGCCGGGTGCCGCCGAGCAGGCCACGGAACGCCACCCGGCCCAGCGGGCCGCGCGTCGCCAGGTCGAGGAAGCTCTTCTCGCTGCTGCTCTTGACCGCCTCGGCCGGGAAGGCCGGACCGGGGTTGGTGGCGGCGACGATCAGGTCGCACCCCTCGAACGCACGGGCCATGGCCTCGTTGGCGGCCACGCGGAGCTCCTCGGCGACCGCCGCCATGTGCAGGTTGTAGAGCGACTGCGACAGGAACAGCCCGATGGCCATCTCGTCGGTCATCTCCGGGGCGCAGCGCGGCCACCGGTCGCCGAGCTCGGCGAGGAGGGTGGCGAGGTTGCCGAGCATCCACTGGGCGGCGAGGTTCGGCGGGGTGACGTCGATCTCGACCCGCTGCATGCCCGTCCACGCCACGAGCTGCTCGGCCTGGGCCTCGATGTGCTCGGCCATGCCGGGGTCGAGCCGGGCGCCGCCGATGGCGGGCACCACGGCGACGCGCAGGCCCTTCAGGTCGTGGCTGCCCAGGTCGCGCTCCCAGCCTCCGGGCGACGCGAGCGTGCTGGGGTCCCACAGGTCGATGCCGGCGCAGACGTCGTAGTAGCGGGCGGCGTCGCGCACCGAGCGGGCCACGTTGCCCCCCACCACGGTGTTCGGGCGCATGTACGCATGCGGCGCCCGGGTGATGCGGCCGAACGTGCCCTTCAGCCCGAGCAGGCCGTTGTAACCGGCCGGGATGCGGATCGACCCGCCACCGTCGCCGCCGGTGGCCAGCGACACGAGGCCCCCCGCCACCGCGGCGCTCGACCCGCCCGACGAGCCGCCGGCGGTGCGCCCGCGCTGCCACGGGTTGTGGGTGACGCCGTTGAGCTTGGTGACGCTGACGTTGAGCCCGCCGAACTCGCTGGCCGTGGTCATGCCGACGGGCACCACGCCCCCCCGGCCGAACAGCCGCTGCAGGTGGTGCGACGTGTGGTCGCCGATGCGGTCGCGGAACACGAGCGACGCGCCGGTGTCGGGCCAGCCCTCGACCGAGCTCATCTCCTTGATGCCGGTGGGCACGCCACCGAACGGCAAGGAGAGGTCGGCCTTCGCCGCCGCCGCCCGGGCCCGCTCGGCGTCGACGAAGGAGAAGGCGTTCAGGTCGCTCCGCTCGATCGCCGCCAGCGTGGCCTCCAGCTCCTCCGCCGGTGAGCGCTCGCCCGCCCGGAAGGCATCGACCAACGAACACGCATCCCCACCCCATGGTGCATCCATCCGTGCATTCTGGCGCACGGGCCGCAGGGGGCCCGGACGGTACGCGAGGCTCTGGCATGGCACGGATGCGGCTGCACGCCCCGCAGGCCCAGTCGGTCACGTTCGTCGAGCTGTTCTTCGACCTCGTGTTCGTCTTCGCCGTCACCCAGGTGACCGTGCTCACCGCCCACCACCTCGACGCGGCCGGGGTGGCGCAGTCGGGCTTGATCTTCTGGCTCATCTGGTGGGCCTGGACCCAGTTCACCTGGACGCTGAACCCGGCCGACACCCAGCACACCCTCGTTCGGGCCCTCACCCTGGCGGCGACCGCAGCGGCGTTCGTCATGGCCGC
>DATAGR010000414.1:0-4947 GCA_036263575.1 Aquihabitans sp.
CTATCGTGGAGACGCCGCCCGACTGACACCCGGAGCTTCGTGACCCCCGCGCGCCAGGCCCTGCGACAGGCCACCCGAACCCACCACGACCAGGTCGAGGACCTCCTCGACGTGCACCGCCCCCTCACCGACCGGTCCTACGCCCGGCTGCTCGGCGTCTTCCTCGGGTTGTTCGAGCCGGCCGAGGCGGCCCTCCTCGCCGGCCCCAGCGGTCGATCGGCGTCGCCCGCCCGGGCCCGGTTCGCAGCACACGACCTCGAGGCCCTCGCCGTGCCGGCCGAGGCGATCCGGCGCCTGCCCCGCGCCACGGTGCCCGTCCCTCGCAGCGCCGAAGCCGAGCTCGGGTTGCGCTACGTGCTCGAGGGCTCGAGCCTCGGCGCGGTGGCGCTGGCGCGGCGCGTGGCCCACGAGCTCCCCCGGGCCCCGTCGACCTTCCTCCGCTCGGCCCGTCCCCGCCACTGGCCCCGCTTCCTGGAGCAGCTCGAGGAGGCCGAGGGCCCCACCTTCGACCTGCCGGCCGCCACCGGTGCCGCAGAGGCGACCTTCGCCTCACTGGTCTCGTTGGCCCAGGACCCGGTCGCAGCCCGATGACCGGCCCCGAGCCCGACCTCGACCTCGACCGGCTGCTGGCCGAGTGCGCCAAGGAGCCGATCCACGCGCCCGGTGCCGTGCAGCCCCACGGCTGCCTGCTCGGGCTCGACGAGCAGCGACGCGTCGTCGTCGCCAGCGAGAACTGCGAGGCGGTGCTCGGGGTGACCGCGGCCGACCTCCTGGGTCGGCCGCTGTCCGCCACGTTGGGCGCGGCGTGGGACGACGTCGAGCGACCGACCGATCCGCACGGCATCTCAGCCGTGACCGACGGGGACCGGGGGTCCTTCGAGTGCGTCGTGGTGCCCGGTGGCTCGGGCATGGCCCTCCTCGAGGTGGAGCCCACGCCGGCGGTCCAGCGCGACGACCATTGGCGCCTGTACCGGGCCCTGCACGACTTCCACGGCGCCGAGTCCATCGACGCCGTCCTCGAGCAGGCGGTGCACACGGTGCGCGAGCTCGCCGGGTTCGACCGGGTGATGCTGTACCGCTTCGACGAGGAGTGGAACGGCGAGGTCGTGGCCGAGGCCCGGGGTGAGGACGTCGACTCGTTCCTCGGGCTCCGGTTCCCGGCGACGGACATCCCGCCCCAGGCCCGGGCCCTGTACGCCCGCAGCCCCGTGCGGGTCATCCCGGACGCCTGCGCCGACGCCAGCCCGCTGGTCGCCCTGGACGCGGCCACCGCCGCCGAGCTCGACCTCTCCGACGTCAGCATCCGCGCCGTCTCCCCCATCCACCTCCGGTACCTGCGGAACATGGGCGTCGACGCCTCCATGTCGGCCGCGATCACCGTGCGGGGCCGCCTGTGGGGCCTGGTGGCCTGCCACCACCTGCGCGGGAGCCACCGCCCCGGCCGGCGGGTGCGCAACGCCGTGGACCTGGTCGCCCGCACGACCTCGACCGTCGTGACCGTGCTGCTCGACGCCGAGGCGACCGGGCGCCGCCTCGCGGTGCTGGCCGGCCTCGACGGCCTGACCGAGGTGCTCCGCGCCGACGAGCGGCGGCCCGAGGACCTCGTCGAGACGCACGGCGGGGCCATCCTCGAGCTCTTCGACGCCAGCGGAGCGATGCTGCTGACCGAGCTCGGTCGCCACGCCGTCGGCGCCGTCCCACCCACCCCGTTGGTGGAGGCCATCGTCGCCGCCGCGACCGATGCCGGCACCACGGAGGTCGTGTCGGACGAGCTCCGCGCCGTCGACCCGCGCTGCGCCCGGCACGCCGCCGTCGCGGCCGGGCTCGTCCTCGTCCGGATCGGGCCGTACGAGGACCGCTGGCTCGCCCTCTTCCGCCCCGAGCTGGCCGAGACGGTGCGCTGGGGCGGCGACCCGCAGGCCAAGTCGGCCGTCGCCGACGACTCCGGCGCAGTCGTGCTGGACCCCCGGGCCTCCTTCGCCGAGTACGTCGAGCAGGTGGGCGGGCGCTGCCGGCCCTGGACGCCCGAGGAGGTCAAGGGGGCGCACGACCTGGCCCGGCGCATCGGCGACGCCTACGCGGCCCGGACCGCGCAGGAGGCCCAGGTCGCCGTGCGGCTGCAGGAAGCGCTGATGTTCGACACGCTGCCGCCGATCCCGGGCTTCGACGCCGCCGCCCGGTACCGGCCCGACGAGCTGCAGCCACTCGGGGGCGACTGGTACGACGTCTTCTTCCGGCCCGACGGCGGTGCGGTCGTGGTGCTGGGCGACGTCGCCGGCCACGGCTTCGGCGTGGCCGGCACCATGGCCCAGCTCCGCCACGCGCTGCGGGCCTACCTCGTCCGGGCCCCCGACCTCGCCGAGGCGGTCGAACGGCTCAACGAGCTGACCCGGACCCTCCTTCCGGGCGACCTCGCAACGCTCGTCGTCGCCGAGGTCGACGCCCGCCGCCAGAAGGCGTGCATCGTCGCAGCGGGGCACCTGCCGCCTGTGCTCTCGAGCCCGGAAGGGGCCCGGCTGGTGGAGGTGCGGGGCCCGGCCCTCGGCGTCGCGGCGACGCCGCGCTACGAGATGACCGAGGTCCCGCTGGCACCGGGGCAGAGCCTCGTCCTCTACACCGACGGCCTGATCGAGCGGCGAAGCCGGTCGCTCGACGCCTCGCTCGACCACCTGCTCGCAGTGGCCCGATCGGTGGCGACCCTCCCCGCCTCGGCCCAGTGCGAGCGCCTCGTCGACCAGCTGCTCGACGGCCAGGTCCAGCGCGACGACGTCACCCTCCTCGTGGTCCGTCCGGACGGCGGTGCCCCACCGGTGGCCGGCCGCACCTGACGCCGCCGCGCCGACGGGCGGCGGCCCGCCGCTGCCGGGCGACCTTCGCTGGTTCCCCCGGTGCGCGTTGGTCAGGGTCTGGCCCGTGTACGCCGCCGATCACCTCCTCCCCTGGCTCGACGCCCTTCGCGAGGCCCTGCCACCGTTCGACCTGGTCGACGCCCACCTCCACGTCGGCCTCTCGGACCCGGCGGGGTACCAGGCCACGCCGGACGAGGTCGTCGAGGCGCTCGAGCTCGCCGACGCCTCGGGGATCGTGTTCCCCGTGGGCAGCAGCGAGGGCTACCGGGCCGGCAACGACACCGCCCTCGAGCTGGCGGCCGAGCACCCGGACCGCCTCGTGGCACTGGCGCGCGTCGAGCCGTCGTCGGCCGTCGACGAGGCGGCGCGCTGCCTGGAGCTCGGCGCGCGGGGGCTCAAGCTGCACCCGCGCGGCGACGGCTTCGACCTCGCCGACGAGCGCCTCGACGACCTGTTCGCCCTGGCCGACGAGCGCCGCTTGCCGATCGTGGTGCACGCCGGCGTGGGCAGCACGGGCCTCGGCGACACGGCGGCGGCGCGGGCCCGTGCGAACCCGGGGGCCCGGCTCGTGCTGGCCCACTGCGCGATCGGCGCCTTCGAGGAGATCGTGCCCCACGTCCACGAGGTCGCCAACCTCTTCCTCGACACGTCGTGGTGGAACCCGTCGGACCTGTGGGCCGCCTACCGGATGGTCCCGCCCGGCCAGCTCGTCCACGCCAGCGACGTGCCCTTCAACAGCCCGGTGCAGGGCGCGCTGATGTCGGGCCGCCTCGCGCTCCAGGCCGGGCTCACCGAAGGCGACGCCTGCCGGGTGCTCGGCTCGACCGCCCGCTGCCTGGTGGACGGCGCGGACCTCCCCGATCCGGGGGCGCTGCCGCCGAACGCCGCTCCCCTCGCGCCGGAGCTCGAGCGCCTCTACGTGACGCTGTGCAGCGCGGTCGTCCCGATGCTCGCGGGCGAGGCACCGGGCGAGGGCCTCGAGCTCGCCAAGGTGGCGTGCCGAGCCCGGTCCGAGGCCCACGACCACGTGCTGGAGGCGGTCGGGCGCCTCCTCGCCCTGTCCGAGGAGATCACCGAGCCGGACCCGCTGCGACCGCTCCGGACCCCGGGCTTCGACGTGGTGCTCACCGCCGCCCTCGTGGCTCGCACGCCCGACGTGCCGGTCGTCGGCTGATCCATCTCCGCGGGTCGTCGGCTACCGCGACCGTCAGGCGCAGGCGCCGTCGAACTGGCCGCCCAGGCACACGTCGACCGGCGGGCTCGTCGCGGTCCAGCCGCTGCGGTCGGTGGCCCGGGCGGTGATCCGGTAGTGACCCGGGCCGTGGCCGCCGAGCGCGACGAAGGAGCCGCTGAGGGCGCCCGGGGTGGTCTGGTGCGGGTGGACGTGGAAGTTCGAGGTCCCGTGGTGGAGGTAGGTCACGTCGACGGTGACGGCCGACGCCGGCAGCGCGCCGTCCTCCCGGTCGGTCGCCGTCGCCGTGAAGGCGACGGTGGCGCCCGGCGCCACCCGCGTCCGGGTCGCCGGCGCCGTGACCCTGAGCACCGGCGCGGTCCCCACGCGAGCCGACCGGAGCTTGGCGACCGCCCCCTGGCCGCTGTCGAAGTACTCGAGCACCACGGTGTGGACGCCGGCGTCGAGGCGCACGTCGGCCGTGTTGGCGGCCGCCGTCCCGACCGTCCAGCGGTCGATGCGCGTGGTGCCGTCGATGCGGAGCCGGGCGCCGTCGTCGGTCGTCTCGGTGAACCGGTGGGTGCCGGCGGGCAGGGGGATGCGGCCGGTCCACCGGACGCTGAAGCGGTCGGCGGCCACCCCGGGCGCAGGTGCGGCGGTGCCCCAGTCGTGGTCGAGCTTGGCCTCGCAGCGCACGAGCGCCGGCTTGCCCGTGAGGGTCGTGTTGTTGAAGTACTCGCCGCGGTACTGGCCGTCGGGGCAGGTGGCGGGAGCGGCTGCCGCGCCGGCGTAGACGATGCGGCGCAGCTCGCCGGGATAGATCGAGAGGTACCAGACGTTGCCGTCGGGCCCGATCCGGAACTGCACCGGGCCGCCGGCGCCCGCCCGCTCGACGAAGGAGATGGCCCCGCCGGAGGCCGCGTCCGC